>JAYUBD010000426.1:0-1530 GCA_043740995.1 Caulobacteraceae bacterium
TCCAGACGAGGCGTCAGCCCGGCCAACCATGATGCCGGCGAGGTGTGTGCCGTGTCCGTTGGTGTCCAGGTTTCGCGTCTGCGGATCCTGCGATTCAAATGATAGGTCTGGCCCAAGGCGCACTTTGCCCGGACTGGAGAGTCCATCAATCTGGGCAACGCCTGAGTCTATGATCGCGATATCGACGCCTTTACCCGTGTAGCCCGCCCTCCAAAAAGCACGGGCGCCGGTGGACTCCGTAACCATGGCCATCGGGGCGTCGAACGCCGTCGCGGCGGCGGTTGTCGCCGGCGTACCGGCGGTGGTGGTCGTATCTGCGGCGGCGCTGGATTGAGCCGGAACAGGCTTTGCGAATGCGCGCGTCGGCGTCGTGCCAAAGCCAGGCTGCGCGGCGAGGAGAAGTGCCAAGCCGGCGACGACCGAGGTCATCGCCTTCCAGGCACGAGGTTTATACGTTCGATGGGAATGTGGCTCGTTCTGCATGGTTTTCACCCTTCGGTGGAACAGGTCCATTTCGTTAGACGGGGAGGCCGCCGGCGGCCTTCAACGACCGACACTTCCCGTCACGGCTGCGCGACGGGAAGTGCCCGCCTGGCGACCAATTACGACCAGGTGCTTCCCAGTGGAATCGGAGACGGCAGGGGCCTCGCTTCCGCCGAATCGCCGGCCTGGGTCCCGAGCGCTGCGGAAAAGGTCAGAGCGACCACGGCTGCGATGAGTACCATGCGCCTCGGGAGTGTCATTTGCTTCGTCATTTCGTTCTTACCTCGTTGTTGATCGAGCCTTTATGGAGCCCGTCAAGGTCATCTTCGGTGGCGCTGAGAGAGAACCGCAGGGATACACGCGGTGTCGAGTAGGTGGCGGCTGTCACTCAGTGGCAGCCGGGACGGGAGCAGAGAGAAGGTACGAGATTCGGCGGTCGCTTCGCAGACCGTTCACTCTCGAAAGTGAACATCGCGTGTATGAGCCGTCGAAGTGGGCAACGGGCTGGGCGCGTCAGGTCGGTCACCCGGGCATCGGGCAGAAGCGCATCAAACGTTGCTGCTGGAAACCGCCCGCGAATCGCTGAAGCTATGCCTCGTCATGGGCTTGCCGCAATCGACTTATGTCGATCTTCGCCATTTGCAGCATCGCCTCCACCACGCGCTTCGCTTTCGCCGGATCGCTGTCGCCCAATAGTTCGCCGAGCGCAGTGGGCACGATCTGCCAGGACACCCCGAACTTGTCTTTCAGCCAGCCGCATTTGCGATTCTTGCCCGCCGGCGGAGAGTGTCTCCCACAACCGATCGACCTCTTCCTGCGTTTCGCAACTCACGGACAGAGAGATGGCCTCCGTAAACTTGGAGTGCGGGCCACCGTTCGACGCCATCAGTTCCTGGCTTCGATGGGCGAAGTATTCACGGCAGCACACCGGGCACATCACCATTCTTGGTTCACGATTCTTGACACCCGACTTGTTTAGCCGGTATTCTGGGCGAGTCACAGGGGAGTAACTAACGCCACCTCAGCTAAGCAGGTGGCGACGCTGGG
>JAYUBD010000427.1:0-16177 GCA_043740995.1 Caulobacteraceae bacterium
GAAGCCTGTCGTCTCCAAATCCGCCGTTGACACCAGGGTGTAGTGACCCGCGCCAAAAGCATTGTCGAGGCTGGTGAGAATGCCGTTCCCGCCACCGCCAGCGGACGTGTTACCGTCAAGCCAGACGGCGAATTGGGTTGATGCGGCGGATGCGGATGTGCCCGCTCCGGCGATAATCAAAGCAAGCGCCGCTCCCGCGACCTTGAAACCATGACTCATTTTGGTGCTCCCAAAAACGCACACTCGACACAAGAGCCGCCATCAGCCCAACCGAGGGTGCCCGGATGCGTCAATTTGACGCTAAGTCGCCATAAACCCCTGCGTCGGAAGAAAGGCAAGGCCGTTTTGATCAGTGGAAGGTTTTTTCTCTCAATTTGACGGCGATATAGTGAAGATTGATATTCGTTGGGCGCGAATAGAAGCGGCGCCTTGCTGAAGTCTCGTATTGGTCGCGAATATCGCCCCTCGTCCCTTACGCCCGCCGAGGAAGAATTCGCACGAGCGCCCCCTTCAGGCGCGACTTGCTGATAGCCCCTCAAGGCACGATGCTCGCGTGGCGCACGACCTCGCGCCACGCTTCCCCCTCCTTCATCCACACCGCCGTGAATCGCAGGTGGGTGGTCTTGCCGGTGAGGGCGGTATTGCCTGCAAAGGTCGTGGTCTCCGAGCCGGCGACTATAGCGATGCCGCCTTCGACGCGCAGATAGTCAAGGGTGCGAACATAGGCTTTGAAGCCCAGCACGCCGCCCCTCACCATGCCCAATACCTGGCCCTTATTGACCAAGGCGTTGAACGGATTGGTCACCATGAACTTATCGGACCACAGCCGCGCCAGGGCAGCCGGGTCATTGGCCAAAAACGCGGCGACCTCGGCGTCGTTCGCGCCTCTCACCGCCGCTTCCGCGCCGGACTGGGTGATGACAGCGGCCCGGATAGGACCAAACGGCAGAGCGAGCGCGAAAATCAGCGCCGCCGGCAGCGGCATCGACATCGACATCCTGATCTCCTTCGACCGGGTGCGGTCGCCCGCCGACATCAGTGTCGGCTGGATGCAGCAAGATGAACCCGTGAGTCCGAAACGACAATGTCAGCGGCTCGCGATCTGATCTGATGATGGTGTCGAGGATTGCGCGGCGCCGTGAACCAGCTCGCCCGACGAACGCCCAAGGGCCGTAGCCCCTGGCGCCCGGCGCCGCTCTGCCGCAACATGGGGTCTCCTTATGGGAGACGCCCCGGTGACCAAGACAGACTCCCAATCCGGACCGCTCGCGGGCTTGAGCGTGGTCGAGACCAGCGGCGAGATCGGGACACGCTATTGTGGTCGGCTGTTCGCGCAACTGGGCGCGACTGTGCTTCAGGTCGGCTCGCGCGCCGACGATGCGACCCTGTTCAGCGCCTGGCTGGATCAAGGCAAGGATGCCGCGGACGATCTGGACGCGGCGCTGGCCGCCATCGTCGGCGCAGCTGGAAAATGCGTCGTGATCGCGGGGCAGGTCCCGGACCATGTTGATGCGATCGACGCGGTCCTTAGGAAACACGGCGGCGGCGACGCGATCGTCCGCCTCGGTCTGACCTGGTTTGGCCAGGCCGGACCCTATGCCGGCTGGCGCGGCAATGACGCGGTGATCCAGGCGCTCAGCGGCGTCGCCTTCGCATTCGGCGAGGCGGACGGCGCGCCGACCTTGCCGCAGGGTCATGCCCCCCAGATGCTGGGCGGCTTGGTCGGGTTCATCGGGGCGATGGCGGCCTTGATGGCGGGCCCCAGCGGGCCGCGGCGCGTCGATGTCAACGTGCTGGAGGCCGCCCTTTGCCTCGGCGAAATCGGCGCGGTCGCCGCCGCAGCCGCGCCGGAGGCGCGGGCCACCCGCCTGGGGGTGAACCGCTACGCCCCCACCTATCCTTCCAGCCTCTACCAAACCAGCGACGGTTATGCGGGGATCACCGCCCTGACTCCGGCGCAATGGGCCGCCACCCTGGCGCTGATCGGGCGGTCCGATCTGGCGTCCGAGCCCCGCTTCGCCAGCTCCCTGCAGCGGCTCGCCTGCGCCGACGAGATCGACGCCCTCCTGCAGCCGTTGTTCGCGGGAAAACCCACAGCCTGGTGGGTTGAAGCCGGGGAGCGACTACGCATACCCATCACCCCGGCGCCCCGGCCGGCGGATTTGCCGGGCCTGGCGCACTGGGCGGATCGAGGCGCGTTCGCGCGGATCGAAGGTCAAGTGATCGCGGCGCCCACCCTGCCCTTCCATTTCACGTTCGACGCCGTGCGGCGGCCGCGACCGGACGGCGGCGCGGCGGGGCCACTGGACGGTGTGCGCGTGGCGGACTTCAGCATGGGCTGGGCGGGGCCGCTGGCCGCGCGCTATCTCGCCGATCTGGGCGCCGACGTGCTCAAGATCGAATCCACCGCGAAGCCTGACTGGTGGCGCGGCTGGGAGGTGTTGGAGGCGCAGGATCCGCCGCTGCACGAGCTGGCGCGCAATTTTCTGGCGGCCAACCGCAACAAGCGCGGGCTGGACCTCGATCTGACGACAACCCGCGGCAAGGCCGACGCCGAAGCGATCGTGCGACGATCCGATCTGGTGATCGAGAACCAGGGTCCGGGCGTCATGGACAGGCTGGGCCTGGGTCAGGCCGATCAGCGCCGCCTGTGTCCCGGCGTGATCTCGATCTCCATGCCGCCGTTTGGCAAGACCGGCCCCCTCGCCGGCCTGCGGGCCTACGGTTCCACCGTTGAACAGGCGTCCGGCCTGCCCTTCGTGAATGGCGAGGCGCACTGGGGACCGGCCATGCAGCATGTGGCCTATGGCGACCCGATCGCCGGGCTGTATGGCGCGGCGGTCGCGCTGGCGGCGCTGTATGGGCGCAACGTCCTGGGCGGCGCGGAGATCGATCTTTGCCAGGTCGAGTGCCTGTTCCAGTTGGGCGCCGACGCGATCATCGCCGACCAGATCAAACCGCTGGTTCGCACCGGCAGTCGGCGAACGACCATGGCGCCGGTCTGTGTCGTCCGCGCGCTGGGCGACGAGGCCTGGTTGGCCGTGGCGGTGGATAACGACGCGGCGTGGCGCGGCTGTTGCCGGGCGCTGCGCGATCCTGGGCTATCGGCGGGCTGGAATCTGGCCGAACGCGCAGCTCGGGCCGATGCGATCGAGGCGGCGCTCGCCCGATGGGCCGGGCCGCTGACCCCGGCCGTCGCGGCGGCGGAACTGCAGGCCCTGGGCGTCCCGGCGGCTCCGGTTCTGCCTACCCATGCGCTGTGGCTGGACGCGCAGCTGGTCGCCAATGGCTATTGGGTCACGCAGCACCGGCGCCATGTCGGCGAGCATCTCACCCCGCACGCTCCGATCCTGTTCGACGGCGCGCGCGTCCCGATCCATCGTCCCGCGCCGACTCTGGGGGAACATACGGAAGAAGTCCTGGCGGCCCTGACTTGACATTGGCCAGGTTCAGCGGCGGCCCTGGCCGAACCCACCGCCGTTTTGACTCCCGACGCCCTCGCAATCAGGCCGCGAATGGCGGACAAGCGCCCCACGACAACCCTACGAGGAATGCCATGCCGTTCGATCGACGCCAAATGCTCGCCGCCGCCTTCGCTCTGGCCGGGGGCGCATCACTGTCGCGCGCGGCGTGGGCCGAGGTCAGCCCGGCGGGGCCGGAGACCGGAGGCCTCTCGAAACCGGGCCTCGCCGCGCTGGATGCGGCGATGCACGGGCTGGTGGATGACCGCAAGCTGGCTGGGGTGACCACGCTGGTGGCGCGCCACGGCCAGGTTGTGCATTTCGACGCCTATGGAAAACGTGACCTGGATACCGGCGCGCCGATGCAAAAGGACACCATCTTCCGCATCGCCTCCATGACCAAGCCGACCGTTGGCGTCGCCATGATGATGTTGTGGGAACAAGGCCGCTGGCGGCTCTCCGACCCGGTCGCCAAGTACATTCCGCAGTTCGCGGGGCTGAAGGTGAAGGGGCCGAACGGGACACTGGCGGCACAGAACGGGCCGATGACCATGGCTCAGCTGATGAGCCATACGGCGGGTTTTGACGTGAACGCCGGCTATGTCGACCAGAACTTCCGCGCCGGCGATCTGCGCGGCATGATCGACAAGCTGGCGACCCTACCCCTGGCGGCGCAACCGGGGACCGACTGGCGCTATGGGCCCAGCGTCGATATTCAAGGTTATATCGTGGAGATACTGTCGGGCGAGACGCTTGACCGGTTCATGCAGACCCACCTGTTCGAGCCGCTGGGCATGGCGGACACCGGCTTCTGGGAGCCGGAGGCCAAGGCCGGGCGGATCGCCACGATCAACACTTATAAGGACGGCAAGCTGGTCGCCGCGCCGACGCAGGGCGAGCCGACCCGAAGGCCCGGTTTCCTCTCGGGTTCCGGGGGCCTGCTTTCGACCACGCTGGACTATTGGCGTTTTTGTCGGATGCTCGCCAATGGCGGCGAGGCGGACGGTCGACGTTATATCAAGGCCTCGACCGTGAAGCTGATGCGCACCTCGGTTCTGGAGCCGGGCGTGATGGTTGATCTTTATGGCCCGGCCTCGCCGGGTCTGGGCTTCGGCCTCGACTTCGCGGTAATCGAGGATCCGGTCGCCGCTAATGCGCCGCAGGGCAAGGACACCTTCTATTGGGGTGGCGCGTTCGGCACCTGGTTCTGGATCGACCCGACGCATGACCTCGTGTTCGTGGGGATGATCCAGAACCTGGCGGGTAGCGTGCCAGGCGGCGGAACGCCCGACGTCCGCGGGATCTCGTCCAAGGCGGTCTATGCGGCGCTGACGGATCGGCCGAAGTAGCCGAGGCGCGGCGTAACCGTGTAGATCAACAGCCAGTCGGGTTGGATGTGGGCCTCTCGGAAACGGGTCCAGACCCCTTTGAGGGGATGGTCACGATATCGCCGCGGCCACGAAATCGCCGCGGCAAGGGTTCGCCCGCTATTCCACCCCGGCGATAACCTCCGCCAGCCGTCCCACGATCTCGTCCACCTGCCGCGGCTCGATGATCAGCGGCGGCGACAGGGCGATGATGTCGGCGGTGACGCGGACCAGGATGCCGGCGTCGAAGCAGCGGTGGAACACCTCCATGGCCCGCGCGCCGGGCGCGCCCGGTCGGGGTTCAAGCTCGATGCCGGCGACCATGCCGAGATTGCGGATGTCGATCACGTGCCGGGTCCCTTGCAAACTGTGGACCGCCTCGGCGAAGGGGCCGCTCATGGCGCGCGCCCGCTCATACAGGCCTTCTTCCTCGTAGAGATCGATGCTCGCCAGGGCGGCGGCGGCGGCCAGGGGGTGGCCACTATAGGTATAGCCGTGGAAGAAATCGATGCCCGTCGGGTTGGCCGCGAGCACCGCATCATAGATCCACGAGGCGGCGACGGCGGCCCCCATCGGCACGGCGGCGTTGGTGATGCCCTTGGCCAGGGTGACGATGTCGGGCGTCACCCCAAAATAATCGCAGGCGGTGGCCGCGCCCAACCGTCCGAAGCCGGTGATCACTTCGTCAAAAATCAGCAGAATGCCGTGGCGAGTCGCGATCTGGCGCAGGCGTTCCAGATAGCCGATCGGCGGGACCAGAACCCCGGTGGAACCCGCCATCGGTTCGACAATCACCGCGGCGATGGTATCGGCGCCGTGCAGGGCGACCAGCCGCTCGAGATCGTCGGCCAAATCCGCCCCGCCCGCGCGCTGGCCGTGCTGGAACACCCCGGAAGCCGGATCATGCGTGTGGCGAAGGTGATCGACGCCCGGCAACAAGGCGCCGTACTGTCGCCGGTTGGGGCCGATGCCGCCCACCGAAATGCCGCCGAAGCCGACCCCATGATAGCCCCGCTCGCGGCCGATCAGGCGGGTCCGTGTTCCCTGACCGATCGACCGCTGATAGGCGAGCGCGATCTTCAATGCGCTGTCCACCGCCTCGGATCCGGAATTACAGAAGAACACCTTGTCGAGCCCAGCGGGCATCATCCCGGCGATCCGGTTGGCCAGTTCGAACACGAGGGGATGGGCGAGGTGGAAGTTGGGAGCGAAGTCCAGTTCCCCCGCCTCGCGGCGGATGGCCTCGACAATCTTCGCGCGGGTATGCCCGGCATTCACGCACCATAGGCCCGCCGTCCCGTCGAGCACCGCGCGACCGTCCGGCGTGTAATAGTGCATGTCCTTGGCGCGGGAGAGCAGCCGCGGCTGCGCCTTGAAGGCGCGATTATTGCTGAACGGCATCCAGAAAGCGTCGAGGGAATTGGATCGAGGCGCGGTCATGCGAATCCTGAAACGGTGACGGGGCGATGAGGCTTATAGGACGCGGAGGCGGACGGTTGTAGGGGGCCGCCACGAACCGACGCGTGGAGGGTCATTCGAAACCACCACCGGCGGGGTGAGTGGCCCCCTGGAACAGCGGACCTCCTGTCCGTCCCTCGCGCCGTTTGGAGCCGCATCCCGTCGGGCCGGTCTGGCTCAACGCAGACGACCTCTGAGCGCGTCGCCGAGCAAACGAAAGAAGGTCTGGGAATCGGGATTCTCCGCGGCGCGCCAGTCGGCGCGCCAATGGACGGCCAGGACGGCGGCGCCGTTAACCGTGGCCGACACCGCCTCGATCGATCCGTCCGCCGCGATCGCCTCGACTTCCAGTCTCGCGCCCAGGCGATCAATGCCCCGGCGATGCATCACGTTGACCGACAGCCGGTCTCGACCCATCGCTCGCCGTAGTCGGCCGCCCGACGACAGAAACACATCGTGGCCATCGGCGAACATGGCATCGAGCTCCTTCTCTTCCGACGCCAGTTGGACCGAGGCGCCATCGCCGCCGCCGGCATCCGCGCGCAGGTCGCCGCCGAACGCCACATTGATGTCCCCCAGGCCGCGGCAGATGCCGAACACCGGGCGGCCCAATTCAAGCATGGCCTCGATCATGCCGGTCGCCATGGCGTCCCGCCCGGAAAGCGTCGGCGTGACAGGCGATGGGCTGCCGGTCAGCAACACGCCGTCGAGCCTTGCCGCGACATCGTGCGCCCGCGTGAGATCCGGCATCGAAGGAATCAGCAGCACCGCGCAATCGGCATAGGTCAGAGCCGCGGTCAGATAGCTTTCCATCACCGCCTGGGCGGCTTGCCCGTCGAGGGTCCGGTCGCCGCAGACGACGCCGAGAACGGGTCTTGAACCCGCTCCAGAAGGGTCCGCGACATTCATTTAACCTTCGAACCCATACGCCGCGGCTCATCGATCAGGGTCTGGTAGAGGGCGAACAGCGCCGTGAAATGATCCTCCGCCGACCCCGGCGGGGACTGGGTCGGGTCGAGCCCTTCCCCGCCTCGGTCCAGCCTGGCCAAAAGGTCCAGGATGGCGGCGGCGCAGGCCTTGGCATTGCCCGTGGCATAGGTTCGCGATCGCCCACGGCGCGCGAGATCCGCGGCCCCACCGGCGTCGGGGGTGACGACGGCCAGGCCGGAGCTGATCGCTTCGGCGACGACGAGCCCATAGGTTTCGGCGGCGGATCCATGAATGAGCGCATCGGCGCTGGCATAGATTGACGCGAGTTGGTCACGATCCGTGACCGCGCCCGCCAAATGCACCTGGCCGACGCCCGCCGCGCGCCGTTCGACCGCGCCCCGGTGCATGCCATCGCCGACCAGGACCAGACCAAGGTCGCCGCGCGCCTGCCTGGCCAGGGCAAAGGCGTCGATCAAGGTCGTCTGGCGCTTTTCCGGATGAAAGCGACCGACCGCCAGCAACAGCCGGCCTTCCGGCGGTACGCCGCAAGCCGCAAGCAGCGCCCTCCGCAGGCCTTCGTCACGCCTGGCCGGCGAGAACCGGCGGCTCTCGACGCCAAACGGCACCGCCACCGGATTGTGCACCAGAAACCCGGCCAGTCGCTCGGCCAACCATTCCCCACCCGCCACGGTGACGTCGAACCGCTCGCTCAATCGCCGCACATAGCGCCAATAGGCGGCGAATACAGCGTCGATGCTTTTCAAGGACAACAGGCCCCCCAGCGCCGTGTAGGGATAGCCGGCCACGAAATCCTGATGGAAAATCAAAGCCCGGATCGCCCGCCCCGGCCATTCCGCCGCCAGCCGGCCGCTTTTCCACGGCGACGAGCCTTCCAGCACATCCGGCGCCTCGCCGTCGATCACACGCCAGACCCGGCGGCTCGACCCGAACAGTCGGTAATTGTCATCGAACGGCATCGGCTCGCCGGCCAACCAGATGATCTTGCCGCCCAGCATTGGCTGAACCCGGTCTTCCGCACCGGGCGCGATGATCGTCAGCTGATGCCCGGCGCGCGCCGCCGCCTCTAACTTGTGATGCACGTAGCTGCGCACCCCGCCGCCGGTCTCGGAATAGAAGCCGCAGACATCGACAATCTTCACGGCGCGTCCACCATTGGGACCGCGCGTTCAGCCAGGGCGCGATAGCGCGCCAGCAGCCCCGCCATGGCCTCATCCCAGGAAAATCGCAGGCTGTGGGCGCGCGCGGCCGCTCCCATGGCGCGGCGACGCGCTGGATCGGCGATCAATACGGAGACCGAGCGGAAAAACGCCTCACCGTCGCCGGCGTCGTGCAGAAAGCCGGTGACACCCGGCTTGACCAGCGAGCGACTGCCTGTGGCGTCGGCGCAAAGTGTCGGAAGGCCGGACGCCATGGCCTCCAAGGTGACGCTGCCAAAGGTTTCGGTGTCGCTCGGGAAGACAAAGATGTCGGCGCTGGCATAGGCTTGCGCGAGTTCATCTTCCACCGCAAACCCGGTGAACACCGCATCAGGCAGCGCACCTTCCAAAGCCGCTCGCTCAGGTCCATCACCGACAATGAGCGCGCGGTGGGGAATGCCGGCGGCCCGCAAACGATGCAAGACATCGACCAAGGTGGCCAGGCGCTTTTCCTTCACCAGGCGACTGACAAACGCGACCACAACCTCTTCGTCGCCGATGCCGTGCGCCGTCCGCCACGCCTGGCTTCGGCGTTCAGGGTGGAAGCGCCGAGTATCGACGCCCCGCGGCCACAAGTGAAGATTGCCGCCCACGCCCTGGTCGATCAGCACGTCGGCCATCGACAATGAGGGGACATAGACCTCTCGACATCGGCGATAGAAATCAGCCAGCCAGGTCCCGCCGATCTTGCTGAGGAAGCCCATCCGGTAATGGGATAGATAGGTCTCATAGCGGGTGTGATATGAGGCGACCACCGGCACGTCCAGCCGGGCGCCAAGCCTGAGCGCTTCTCGGCCCAACAGGTCCGGCGTCGCGACGTGGATAATGTCCGGGGCGAATGCCATCAATCGGCGGCGGGCCTTTGATGAAAAGCCGAATGCCAACCGATATTCCGGTCGAAAGGGTATCGGCGCCGATGGCGTCGGCTCGATCTCGCCTTGATGCACAAAGGCCGGCGCCTTGCTCACCGGGGCGAAGATCAGAACCTCGACGCCATTCGACTCCAAATACGCCACCAGGCGGTTCAATGTCAGGGCGACGCCGTCGCGGATGTAGTTATAGGAACTGGTGACCAGCGCCACTTTGAGCGGACGCGCACCGGACACGGAATCGGAATCGACCGCTTCGAGGGACGCGCGCGTTTCGATCATGCTCGCCCCTCTTACAAGCCTCGCCCCAGCGGCTGACCTGTGCGCCCATAGCACGCACGGCGCCAAGCGCACCACTCAAGGCGATTCGCGCCATGAACGGACGTCACCAAAAGAGGAGCGGCGCCAAGGATGGACGGCGCCCGGCCAGGACCGCCCATCCAACGCGGATGGGCGGGGAGAAGGCTCTATTTCAAATGCTTCGCGAGATGCTTGTTCATCTCGAACATGTCCACCTTGTCCTTGCCGCCGAACACGGGCTTCAGCTTGGCGTCCGCGATGATCTCACGCTTATTCGCCGGGTTCTGCAGATTGTTCGCCTTGATGTAGGCCCACATCTTCGAGACCACTTCGCCACGAGAGAGTTCCGCCGCGCCGATGACGCCGGCGAGCTCCGGGGAGGGCTTTAAAACTTTTTGTAAGCCATTGGGCTTTTTCGGGCTGGCGTCCGTCATGGTTTCGATTCGCTCCAGAATTACGCGCCGCGCGGAAAGTCTACGCGGACCACGCCGGAGACAATGGCGTTTTCTGTGACGATGCCAAGAGCGGATTTGTCGAAAATTGTCCGAGAGCGGTGCGAAACGTCGCAATTTACCGAGGTTGCACCGTTGCCCGGCGGTTGTCGCTCCGCGCCAGCCGAGGTTGGGGACGCTTTGTCGGCGCCAAGGCGATGGTGACCACCCAAATCCTGACCGGACCGAATCAGCCTCTGTCAGCGCTGAACGATGATTTCATCTATCCGATGATCATGACCCTTGCGGATCACATAATCGGCGGTCTCGCGCAGCGGCAGGACATTGGCGCGAATGTTGGGAAGATTGATCTCCGCCCAAACCCACCGGCCGATCCCCTCGGCGGCGGCGGCATCAAGATGGGCGAACCGGGCATAGAAGGACGCCGCGTCGGTTGCGCCGGCCACGCACAGGTCCATGAAACGCTTGATGAACCAGGTCTCAAGGTCGGCCTCGCTGGCATCCACATAGACCAGCGTGTCCACCGGCGGCGCTGCCCATAGCCCCAGGCCTTCGATGATCAGGACGTCCGGGCGGTCCAGCGTACGAACGCCGCCGGGGTCGATATCATAGACAAGATGCGAATAGACCGGGAATCTGGCCGGGCCCCGCCGCACATTGAGCAGCGCTGCGTGCAGGGCGGTTGAATCGTAACTTTCGGGATACCCTTTGCGATCGGTCAAACCCGCCCGCGCAAGCGTCGCGTTCGACATCAGAAACCCATCGGTGCAGGCTGTCTCCACGCGGGGTGCGTCCACGCCCGCCGCCAAATCGGCCATTAGCGCGGCGGCCAAGGTGCTCTTTCCAGCCGCGACGCCGCCGGTGATCCCGATCACGAAGCCCGGCCGCCCGGCCCGTTCGTTACGCAGGTGCTCGGCAAGGTCGTGCAGGGGGACCACGCATCAATCTCCTTCGGTTTGGTCGGGATTCGACGCCGCGGCCCCGCGGAAGCGCGGCGTCGCGGCTCCTCTGACGTCATGCGACGGACCCGGGCAAGTGGACGCTTTCCGTTGCCGCCTTCACTCCGCATCATCGCTGACCATGGCACCCTGTTCGGTACGGAAAAGCTTGGCAAGATGTATGTTGCGGGACCGATGCCGAACGCAACCGCGCCGAGGGGCTGCATCGGCTACGCGCCGCAGACGCCGCGGTGCCTACCGCGATCCGTAAGTTGGCAATCGTCGGCACGCCCGAAACAGGCCGAAGAAACTCAGGGTCGTCAGCAGCGAGCTCAGACAGAACGCCCAGGCCAGCGCGGCGAACAGCTGGTGGGGGCCGCCGAACAGGTTGTCCGACCGCATGGCGGTTCCGATGACAACCAGTCTGTCAAAAAAGCCGGGCGCCGATTCCTCCCAAAGCGGTCGGGCGGATAGGGCAGTCCACGCACTTTGAGGGGCGTGAAAGAGATAGGCCGGCTGCAATACAAGATCCGCGATAGTGTGACCCACGATCGCCGGCCACAGTGATCGCGTATAGTAGGCGAGCAATCCGAAAATGGCGCTGGCGGCCAGATGGCCTGGCAGGTGAGTCAATGTTACGTCTGGAAGGTGGGCCACCCAGAACATCACGCCGGAGATCAGAATTGCGGGAATGACGCCGTAACGATCCTCCATCGGCTTTTGCATGTATCCGCGGTACGCCAGTTCCTCAGCGACCGCGGAACTTACCGCGACGGACAACAGTATCCCTGCCACGGTCAGGGTCGGGTAGTGGGTCAGCGCGATCTTCACGTGAGGAGCCGCCACCGGCATCACGTAAGGCGCGACGAGCCTCAATGTCACCAGTGTCACGACTCCGAAAAATATCGCGGGGAGCGCCGCGAGCCATACAAAGGCTGGAACCCGACCTTTGCGCGCACAGCGCGCCCGCGCTTCACGCGTCTCCGCAGGAAAACCCCAACCTGAAAAATACGCCCAGTAGGCGGCGAAGAAAAACAAGACCGCCGGAAAAGCCCAGGGAATCTCGGGGTGGAATTTCAGGCTTCCGAACATGGCCGCTGCCGAGCCATCGGAGCCGATCTCGAACACTACGAGACCAACGAGTATGGCGCGCACGAAGACTGGGAGAAGTCTCCACCCGACTGCGATCCAATTGAGCATGCCGAACCTCCCGTCAGCCGTCAGCCGATATCGCCCAGAGGGATGGCGTGAACATCAAACCGCCTGTCGGCACCGCAGGGCGTCCTTGGAGCTCGACCGTCGGCTCCCACCACAACACGACTCCAACACATTGGTTTTTGTATCATGATCAACAGTCATCCGAGGCAATTTCCGGAGCCATACGACAAATTCGGACTCAGACCAGCGGGAAGGCCGGGCGGCGTTAAAGCCGCGGCAAGGTGGTGACCAAGTCCCCCTTGCCTTCCAGGCCGGAATAGTTTCGACAGACATTTGAGACCTACCTATCAAAGCCGCACCCGTCCGCCTTCTCAAGGATCTATCGACATGGATCGAATTCTGCCTCAGCCCACGCCGGAGACCCAGCACTTTTGGGACGGTTGCAACGCGGGCGAATTGCGCTTGCAGCGTTGCCGCGATTGCCAGGGGACCTACTTTCCGCCTCGCCCCTTCTGTCCGGCGTGCGGGTCCCGATCGGTAGAGATCTATGCGGCCAGCGGCAAGGCGACCCTCTACAGCTATGTCATCAACCACCGCCCGCGCGCCGATATGGGAACCGCGCCCCACTCGATCGCCGTCGTCAGTCTGGTGGAAGGCCCGCGGATGATGTCCAATATCGTCGGCTGTCCGCAAACCCCGGAGGCGTTGCAACTCGACATGCCGCTGGAGGTAACATTCGAGACCTTCGGCGCCATCGCGCTGCCATTCTTCAAACCGACGGGAGCCTGAGCCCCTATGAAACCCCGCAGCATCGCGGTTGTCGGCGCCGCCGAAACCACACGCCTTGGCAAGATACCCGACATGTCGGTGATCGGACTTCACGCCGACGCCGCCCTCAACGCCCTGGCCGACGCCGGATTGAAATTGTCCGACATCGACGGCATCGCCACCGCCGGTGAAAACCCGACATCGCTGGCGCATTATCTTGGCATTACACCGACCTGGGTGGACGGAACGTCGGTCGGCGGCTGCTCATTCATGCTGCACGTCCGCCACGCGGCGGCGGCCATCAATGAAGGCCTCTGCCGTACCGTGTTGATCACCCACGGCGAAAGCGGGCGATCACGGGTTGGCTCGGGTGGCTTTGGCCGCGCGCCCTCGAGCCTTATGGGCCAATTCGAAATGCCGTTCGGGGTCACCTCGCCGCCAACCATGTTCACCATACCCGTGCTTCGCTACATGAAGACCTACGGGGTCACCGAAGAGGATCTCGCCATGGTGGCGGTGATCCAGCGGGAGTGGGCCGCGATGAACCCCCGCGCCAGCTTCAAGGCGCCAATCAGCGTCGATGATGTGCTGGCCTCCCCGATGATCGCCTGGCCGTTCCGCATGCTGATGTGCTGCCTGGTGACCGATGGCGGCGGGGCTTTGATCCTGACCAGCGCCGATCGCGCCAGGGACTTCCCGACCAAGCCGGTCTATGTGCTCGGAACAGGCGAGAGTGTCGAGACGCCAATGGTCAGCCAGATGGAAGACTTCACTACCTCAAGGGCCTTCCGCGTCTCTGGTAAGAAGGCCTTCGAAGAGGCCGGCATCACCCATGCGGATGTCGATCACCTGATGATCTACGACGCCTTCGCGCATCTGCCGCTCTATGGACTTGAGGACCTCGGCTTCTGCAAACCGGGCGAGGCCGCCGCCTTCATCCGTGAACGCCACACAGCGCCGGGCGGTAAATTGCCGCTCAACACCAATGGCGGGGGCCTGTCGTACATGCATTCCGGCATGTACGGCATGTACGCCTTGCAGGAGAGCGTCCGGCAGATGCGGGGGATTGCCCCAGCACAGGTTCCAGGCGCCAGGATCGCGGTGAGTCAGGGCATAGGGGGAATGTTCGGCGCGGCCGGCACGATTATCTTCACCAACGAAGCCTGATTTCTGTTTAACGGAACCCGATGCAAGGTTTCGCGTTGTCGCTTTGGTCGGTGGGCCGCCCAGTGGGGACATCATGGTGATCAACCAGGATAGAGAGCGCGTCGCTGGTTCGTCGTCGGACTGCGGTAACAGATGGCGGGGATTGGCGGTAACCGCTTTAATTTGCGTCGCCCTGTCGGCCTGCGTCGCCGGCTCCTCCGAGTCGCATCATGCGGTGGTTAGCGGAGGCCTTTCCCAATTTTTGGTCGGTCTTTGGCATGGGATCATCGCGCCGCTCACGCTGATTATCGAAGTCGTGAACCACTTCGCGCCTCGCCTCCTGCCCTGGTCCGTTCACTTCTTCGAGGCCTCGGATACCGGACTGCTATATGATATCGGTTTTTATCTGGGACTGGTCGGCAGTCCACTGTTTGCGTCATCCAGATTTCGGTGAACTATAGCAATCGCGTTGGTCGCGGAACCTTTAGCGATCTTGAACGTTTTATCTGTCTACAGACGTTTTTGATGAAGGTCTCCCATGAGCCTCATTCTAATTATTATCGTCCTGGTCCTGCTGTTTGGCGGCGGGGGCGGCTATTATGCGCACCGCAGCTATGGTTTGCCTGGTTTGGGTGGCGTCGTCGGCCTGATCCTGCTGATCCTCGTCGTGCTTTGGCTGTTTGGCGGTCTTCGCGGCGCGCTGTAAACGGCGCCGGCAAGGGGCGGCGATCAGCGCGCGAGACGGGCTACAGATAGATCTATGCTGACCCGCAGGCCGTCCTTAAGCCAGGTTCGCTCGACGACGCCCCCCAATTGCAAAACGGCTTTATCCAGAAGAACGCTCCCGAACCCGTCGCACAGTGGCGGTTGATCCCGCGCATTCAGGCTGCCAAGGCGCTCCAACCAGACAAGTTTAATACCCTCCGGCGTCAAACGGCTGATCACCTCCACACACCCGTTCGGCTCGCTCAAGGCGCCATATTTCATGGAGTTTGTCGCCAACTCGTTGGCAAATAGCGCGACCGAAGTGGTCGCGGAATCACCGATCGGCGTATCTTCGCCGCCTATGGTCACGCGTCGGGACAGGCCGGACATGTCGCCATAGGGTTCAAGCAGGACACGCAGCAGGCCCAGCAGGGTGTGGTTTATTGTGGCGCCTGCATCCGCCAGAGCCGGCGGCGAGACGTATGAAACCGCGCGCCATAAGCCTGTTAACCGCTCGCGCAGGGCGTCGGCGAAGGGGCGCACCTCTGGAGCGGCCGAACGCGCGGACAGAGATACCACGCCGTTGACCACCGCGAACATATTGCGAATTCGATGTGCAAGTTCGCGCGCCAGGAGCGCTTTTTCGGCCCCAATGCGAACGCGATCAGTGATGTCGCGCGCGATGGCCACAAGGCGGGCCGGGTGTTCCGGCTCGTCGAACACCGGACAGACAATGACTTCCCACCATTTCACCGCCCCACTGGTGGTGGGGCAATCCGCGACAAATCGCGATTTGCCTTGGCTGACGACCTCCGCCACCGTCGCTTCGATCAATGCGCGATGCTGATCCGGCCAGAGCGCCGACCAAGGCCCGCCCCGCCAGATACTGAAATCATCGATTTCCGACAGGACCATGCCGCCGGTGTTCATCGCCAGGACCGAGCCGTCGAGACCGACCACCGTGATGCAGTCCTCGCTGGCATCGAACAGGCTGGCGCCTAACGAATCCAGCGGCAGGTTGATTTCCCGCAGCGCGGACTGAGCTACCAAGGGACGCCTCTCGCGGCCAGATTCGACTCAGACGTCAAACGCCTATTCCTTCGCGCGCTCAACGGGGTGGAAAAACAGCGCCTGGCCGATGGCCGCCTTGACGGTCTGGGGCTGAAAAGGCTTGGTGATCAGGAATGTGGGTTCCGGACGCTCACCGGTCAGCAGTCGCTCAGGGAAGGCCGTGATGAAAATCACCGGCACGCTATATCGCCCAAGGATGTCTTTCACGGCGTCTATGCCGGACGACCCATCGGCGAGTTGCACATCAGCCAAGACCAGGCCGGGTCGTTGTTCGGACACCAGTTTGATCGCCTCGCTCCGGGTCGCTGCAATGCCCGTCACCCGGTGACCCAGGTCG
>JAYUBD010000428.1:0-5275 GCA_043740995.1 Caulobacteraceae bacterium
CGCCGGACATGACCTACCGCTCCTGGTCGATGGCCAAGAGCATGACCCACGCCCTGGTCGGCATGCTGGTCGGTGACGGACATATGGACGTGCACGCGCCGCTGGACGCACCCGAGTGGCGGACGCCGGGCGATCCGCGGGGCGCGATCACGCTCGACCAGATGCTGCGCATGTCGAGCGGGCTGGACTGGGTGGAGGAATATCTGCCCGACCGGCCGTCCGACGTGCGCGAAATGCTATTCTTTTCCGGCAAGGCGGATGTCGCCGGCTATGCGGCGGCCAAGCCGCTGGCGCATCCGCCGGGGAGCCATTTCTACTATTCCAGCGGCACGACCAACATCGTCGCGAGGGCCGTGGCTCAGGTCGCCGGACTGTCGGATGGCCCCGCCTACAACGCCTTCATGCGCAAACGGCTGTTCGACATGCTGGGCATGGCGAGCGCGCGCCCAAAGTTCGACGACATGGGCACCTTCGTCGGCTCGTCGTTCTGCTTCTGCACCGCCCGCGACTTTGCGAAGTTCGGCCTGCTCTACCTGCGCGACGGGGTGTGGGACCGCCGGCGCCTGTTGCCGGAGGGGTGGGTCGACTATGCGCGCAACGCCACCTTCCAACAGCCCGGGGCCGAAGCCGGCGGGCGCTATGGCGCCCACTGGTGGCTGGACATGGGCGGCGCCGGCTCCTTCAGCGCCAACGGCTATGCGGGGCAGTTCACGGTCTGCATCCCCGACCTCGACATGGTCATCGTACGCCACGGCGAAACACCGATGGAAAATCAACCGGCGCTGACAGCTTGGATGGGCGAGTTGGCCGACAGCTTCCGCTCATGAGAGAGTGTGCCGTCATCGGCGCCGGTCCGGCCGGCCTGATGGCGGCGGAGGTGCTGGCCGACGGCGGCTGCGCGGTCACCGTCTATGACCGGATGCCCAGCGTCGGGCGCAAGCTGCTGATGGCCGGGCGCGGCGGGCTGAACCTGACCCATTCCGAGCCCATGGCGGGGTTCCTGGCGCGGTATGGCGCGGCGCAGGCCTGGCTCACGCCGATCATCGAGGCGTTTCCGCCGGCGGCGTTGACCGCCTGGGCCGAGGCTCTGGGCCAGCAGACCTTTGTCGGGTCGTCGGGGCGGGTGTTTCCGAAGGCGCTGAAGGCTTCGCCGCTGCTGCGGGCCTGGCTGGCGCGGCTGGCGGCGCAGGGGGTGCAGATCCGGCCCCGGCACGAGTGGCTGGGCTGGGACGCCAAGGGTGCGCTGCGGTTCGCCACGCCGGAGGGGAAGATCGCCGTGGCGGCTGACGCGACCGTGCTGGCGGTGGGCGGGGCGAGCTGGCCGAAACTGGGATCCGACGGCGGCTGGGCTCCGGTGCTGGCCAAGGCCGGGGCCGAGGTGACGCCGCTGCGCGCCGCCAACGCCGGGTTCGAGGTGGCGTGGAGCGAGATGTTCCGCGACCGCTTCCAGGGCCAGCCGGTGAAGGGCGTGGCCCTGACCTTCGGCGGCCAGCGGGTGCGCGGCGAGGCGATGGTCACGCGGCACGGACTGGAGGGCGGCGGGATCTACGCGCTCTCGGCGGGCATCCGCGAGGCGCTGGCGGCCGGCAAGGCCACGCAGCTGTGGCTGGACCTCAGACCCGACCTGAAGGCCCCTGCCCTGGCCGCGCGGATCGCGCTCACGCCCGGCGACCAGTCGGTTTCCAACCGGCTGCGCAAGGCCCTGCATATGACGCCGCTGGAGACCAACCTGCTGCGCGAGGCGCACGGCAAGGACCTGCCGTCAGACCCCGTGGCGCTGGCGCAGGCGATCAAGGGCGCGCCGATCACGCTGGGCGCCATCCGGCCGATAGGCCGCGCGATCTCGACGGCGGGCGGGGTGGCGATGGGCGCGGTGGACGCCGGGCTGATGCTGACCACGCGGCCGGGCGTGTTCGTGGCCGGCGAGATGCTGGACTGGGAAGCGCCAACCGGCGGCTACCTGCTGCAGGCCTGCTTCGCCACCGGCGTCGCGGCGGCGCGGGGCGTGCTCAAGCGCCTCGATTCCCCCGCTTCGGGCTCGACCCTGTCCCGACTGACTTGAATCAAGTCAGTCGGGCAAAAACAGGGTCGTCGCTTATGTCTGGCTCCGGCCCGCTATCGCCCGCTCATGAGGTTGGAATAGATCAGTTCATAGGCATCGGGGCCGACAAAGACCTCGCCGCGAAAAGGCCTGTCCATCTCCGCCACGACAAAGATCACGATCCCGAGGAACATCGAAAGGACCGCGGTCAGGATCCCGTGGATGTGAACCTCCATGTCCAGCATCCAGATGATCGCGATATTGAGCAGGGCGCCGATGCCCAGCACCCACCAGAGCAGGATGGGTGTGCCCGCGGTCACCCGATCCAGACGACTGGCGCGAGACTCAACCAGCTTCTCGGTCTGTCCGAGGGCCAGGACGAGGGACACCTCTTCAGCCTTGCCCTGCGGGTGCACGTCCTTGAGGTCGGATTGAAAAATGGCCAGGCGCTGGGTGCCGATGGTGGGCACCTTGCCGCTGCCCTGGGTCGGCCAGTCCCGCTCGATCGTCGCCTTGGCATAGTCGCGAAGATCAGAGAGCAGTTTCGCCCGGTAGGGATCGGGCAAGGCGCTGGTGTCGCTGTACAACGCCGCCAGGCTCGAAGCCTCGCGTTCCACGATGTCGGAGGTTGTCGAGTAGTTCGCGTAGACGCCGACGGCGACCAGCCCGAGCAGGATTCCGTAGAAGACCGAGAAGCTGGCAATGTTCAGGGAGACCATCTCATTGGTCTTGTCGTTGCGATGGATCAGCTTGTGGAACCAGGGCCGCAGGGCGAACATGCCGCCCAGGCCAAGTCCCACTGAAAGGGCGGCGAACACCATGCCCCCCGCCCAGGTGGGTAGGTCATACAGCCAGAAAAACATCTTCGCCCCCAAACCCCATTGCCGCGCTCGCCCGCCGCCTCAGGCGGCAGAGGGTGGCGCCAGACCCTGTCCCGGCTGACTTGAATTAAGTCAGCCGGGAAAGAACAGGGTCGTCGCTTATGTCTGGAGCCCTTCTCCTCCACTCACGATGAACCATCGTCAGTGGGAAGGGCTCTAGTCGCCGTCGGTCGCTTCTTCGGCCAGGCATCACCGCGCCGGTCAGCCCAAGACCCAGGACGAACAAGAACCAGGTCGCCGGCTCCGGGATCGCGCTGGTTACGGGCGGGCCCGCCGAACCGCCGCCTTGCTGAGGCGGCCCAATAAGGGGGACCGAGGGCGGCGGCCCTGAATCAGGAATTGGCGGCGGCATAGGCAGGACCGGCGGCAGGACCGGCGGCAGGACCAGGACTGGTGGATCCACGGTCGGCGGCGGACCCGGCGGGGGCGATGGCGGCGCGAAGAACCCGGCGCCCCCGAAAGCAGGCGCGCCGCCTTGCGCCGGCGCGGCGGAGGGAGGCGCATCCGGAGACCGCGAGGTGTCGGGGAGTCCGTTCTGGACGACGCCCTGCGCAGAGGCCGCGTCCTGGCCCGCCGCCAGAGCGCCCAAGCCGCCGCCTTCGCCGAAGGGCAGGTTGAAAAATTGGCTGGTCATGGGGCCATCACCAGAGGCGGGTCCCGCGTCCGACTGCCTTTGCTGTCCCTGGTTTTTCAGGCGCGGTTGGAGAGCCAGGTCCGACAAGAGCATGAACGCCAACGGCGCCGGCTCATCTTCGCCTGTCAGCTGTGAGGTAATCTCGATGGGAACGCCATGCTGCGCTGAACTGGCCTGGCCGGCTCCCTGGAAATAGTGATGGCGAACGCTCAGGGAGCCGACTGCGGCGCTGCCCATGACGCCGATGACGCCTGCGACGGTCGCGAGTGCCATGATGGCGTTCAGCCGCATCGCAAGTACCCGGACTCCATTTGCGACAGGGGTGTGGCGGGATCACCGAGACAGCCCACGCCGCGGGAAGCAGATTGTTAGCAAACAAAATCTGCAATAGCTAAGGTTGAAGTTCAGATTGCTTGAATTATAATGGAAATTGCGTGATCGAAGGGCAGTTTCCCGGCGAAAACGCCGGCCGAAAGCCAAAAATCTCCGCGCCCGCACCCAGTGTCACGCCGATCTGGTCGCATCCGCTTTCCGAGATGAAATCCGCATCCCAATAGTCTGCCGGCCGCCCCTCCTCCCGATGGGCGGGGGTCCCACCTTGCTGCGCCTTTGGGTGAGGAAGGATCGACCGGGCCGCGCGCAACAGGCCCGCGGCTGTCCTGCGGCGACGGCCTATGGGCCGTCGCGGCAAGGGCTCAGCGACTGTGCCGCTCGGTTAAGCGTCGCCGTCCGCGATGTCGGCGAGGCCACCTGACATCTTCTCACCGAACGCGGTGGTCACGATGGTGCCCTTGTCCTTGTGGCCGGGACGCGCCTTGATTTCGTCTTCCCGTTCCGTTGAGGGCTTAGGCCCTTCGGCGTCGGTAGGTGTCGGATCAGCCATTTCAATTCCCCCGGGAGGTCGCCAGTTGCGCAAGACGCGCGCCCGCCGCCCCTGCCACCTTATTGCAATCGTCCGTGCATTTAAAGCCCAGGTGGCCACCGTCGATGGGAGTCAGGACACAGGCTTCCTCCGCTGTACCGCCCAAGACAAGTACGAAGCTAGGTCACCACCGCGTGCGCGCTGGTCACCGAACGCTCCACCGGCCACGGATCGACGGTGACCCGGCGCATGTGGCGCCGCTGGCCGTGGTAGTCGTTGAGCGCGAAGTGCCAGACCGAGCGGTTGTCCCAGAAGGCCACTGAGCCGGGGCGCCAGTCGAACCGGCAGGTGAAGCCCTCGTAGCGGCAGTGATGGAAAAGATATTCCAGCAGGGCTTTGGATTCGCTGGTCTTCCAGCCCTCGATCTTGAGCGTGAAAGCGGGGTTCACATAGAGCGCCTTGCGGCCGGTTTCCGGGTGAACGAGCACGATGGGGTGGACGTATTCGCCAGCCAGTCCGTCGGCCTCGGCGATGGCCATGGACTTGCGCTTCTGGGCCGAGTGGCCCTGAGCGGAGTATTCGCGCGACGCCGAGTGGATGGCGTTCAGTCCCCCGAGCGTGCGCTGCAGGCCGGGCGACAGGGCGTCGTAGGCGGCCGCCTGGCTGGCGAACAGGGTGTCGCCGCCGAACGCCGGCAGGTCGACGGCGTAGAGGATCGAGCCGATCGCCGGACGCTCCAGGAAGCTCATGTCGGAGTGCCAGCCGCCGCCGAAGTTGGCGCGGTCCTCCGGCTCCTTGATCACCTCCATCACCGCCGGATGGTCGGCCATGCCGGCGACATAGGGGTGGATGTTGAG
>JAYUBD010000429.1:0-1528 GCA_043740995.1 Caulobacteraceae bacterium
CGTCGCCCGCGCCGGAGGCCCTGGCCGTGCTCATATCCGCGGCGCCGAGCAGCAATCCAAGATCGGACGGGTTGATCGGCGTCGCCTCGATGCGGATCACCACCTCGTCGGGCCCCGGCTCGGGAACCGCGACCCGCGCCAGCGAAAGCTCCAGCTCGCCCGATGATGTCACCAGCGATCGCAGTTGCAGGCCGGTTGTGGGCGTCTCGTCGGACATGGTGTCTTCTCCCTAAGGTGCATTTCGTCGCCAGGTTATAGCCGTTCACTTGCGGCGGCGCCCGCCTTATTCCTTGGGCGAACTGGCGGCGGGCGCCCCGGGGCCTTATGAGGCGCGCCGTGACCCGCATCCTGACCCCCCTCGCCGCCGCGATCGCCCTCCTTCCCGGCGTCGTCGCCGCCTGCGCCTGCGGCTGCGACGTGTTCGCTGTCGGCGCCGACGCCCTCAATGCGCCAACCGGGCGCGGAGAAATCGCCTTCGAATATGACCACATGGACCAGAACCAGGATTGGTTTGGCTCGAGCCGCGCGCCGGCGGCGGACAATCCGGATAAGGAGATCAGGACGGATTTCTTCACCCTGATGGGCCAGTATCGCCTGAGCAGGACCTGGAGCGTACGGGCCGAGGTCCCGTTTTGGAGCCGCGCGTTCCACACCGAAAACAGCGCCGGCACGGGCGTGAACCGGTTCGTCCACGCCGCGATCGGCGACGTGCGCCTCACGGCGACCTATTCGGGCCTGGCCAGGGACGGCTCGACCGGCGTGGTGCTGGGCCTCAAACTGCCCAGCGGCGATTTCAAATATCCGGATTTCGATCGCGACACCGAGATCGGGACCGGCTCGACCGATCTTCTGATCGGGGGCTATCGCGGGGCGTCGCTCGGCGCCGGCGGCCGCTGGTCGTATTTCATGCAAGCCCTCGGCGACCTGCCGATTTCCAGCCAGGGCGGCTACACGCCGGGACGCGAGGCCGACGGCGCGATCGGCGTCGCCTGGCACGGGCTGAGCGCCGCGACCGCCAAGATCTCCCTCATACCCACGCTGCAGATGATCGGATCGATCCGCGCTCAGGATTCCGGCCCGCTCGCCCACCCCGGCGACTCCGGTTATGAGCGCGTGCTTATTTCTCCGGGTCTGGCGGTGGCGGGCCGCGACTGGCAGGTGCGCGGCGATCTTGAAATCCCGCTCCAACAGCGCTTCAACGGCCACCAGCTCGCCGCGCCGATTCTGTTCAAGTTGCGCGTCAGCCGGGGATTTTGAGGGCGGGGTCCTATCGGCTAAAGGGGGGCATGACCCTCGAAACCATCTCCGAGCACGGCTGTCACGGCGGCGTGCAAAGCTTTCACAAGCACGACAGCCGCGAGACGGGCACGCCCATGCGCTTTTCGGTGTTCACGCCGCCGGGCGAGCGGCCGCACCCGGTCATCTGGTGCCTGGCCGGCCTGACCTGCACGGACGAGAACTTCCCGCTCAAGGCCGCGCCACAGCGGGTGGCGGCGGAGCTGGGCCTGATGCTGATCGCGCCGGACAC
>JAYUBD010000430.1:0-1514 GCA_043740995.1 Caulobacteraceae bacterium
GAAACGCCGCCGCTGGCTTGCCCGGCAACAGAGCGACCAGGAGAATGGCGCCGAGCGAGATAACCGCCAAGCCGCCGGCCACTGGTGCGCCGAAGCGAAGCAGCCCGGACGCGCCGACCATGCCGCGTCGCAGCCCCGGCAGAAGGAACCACAATCCCAGAACCGCCGGCGCGAAAAGTCGCGCTGTCAGAGCCCAGGCATCGAGCCCCGCCTCCATGATCGCCCATCCCAGGTTGACTGCCAGGAACAATGCATAGAGCCAGGGTCCGCGCAGATCCTTCCGCATCAGTAGTACGCCTGAGGCTGCGACGAGGACCGCTCCCGTAATATAGTAAAGGGAGCCTCCGAGCCATGCGAGCCAGAGGCCACCTATCCCGATGGCCGCACCGATCAGCAAAAGAAGCGCCGCCAAGACATAGGGCGGCCGTGCATCCTGCGACATCCTGAACTCCTTGCTCATTCCGAACTCTCCTCTCGTGGCGATCCTTGCCGGATCGTTTTATTTTGGCTATCGCCCTGTGACGATCCTAGCGTAACAGGCCGCTAACATAGTGTAAAACGGTTGTAGCGTAAATACGTCGTCGCTTGAGTTCCGCATCGTTATTGACGTGGGTTTTGCAGCATGCGTGTTGACGTCCACCCAAAACTGACCCACTTAGGAGTGTGGTTTTCACTGAAATTTGACCCACGTGATTGACTTGCCTGCTCGAACAGATTGTTCTGGTGATGGCGAGCCGTATTACGCGCCCGAGTCCGAGGCCGCGCGGCACAGCAGCGGCTACGCGTCAGGCGTTCATTCCCCCATCCGCGACGACGAGACTGCCCGTGACGAAGCTCGCACCCGGCGAGGCGAGGAAAGTCACCACTGCTGCGATCTCTTCGGGCCGGCCGAGGCGGCCGAGCGCGATTTGTGCCTTCAACAAATCGGCGAAGGGGCCGGAATCCGGATTCATATCGGTGGCCGTCGGACCCACGGCGATTGCATTGGCCGTGATCCGCCTTGGTGCAAGGTCCCGTGCGGCGCCTTTGATGTAGCCTTGGATCGCCGATTTCGTGGCGGTATAGTCGGCCAGCCCGCTTAGACCGAGCCGCGTCGCCACTTGCGAAGAGATCGCGATGATGCGTCCATCATCGGCCATGATGCGGCTCGCCTCACGGATAAGGGTCACTACGCCACCAAGGTTAATCTTGTAGAGCCGGTCGAGCGCCGCCGTGTCGTCAGCTGAATCGACCGACCGCATCTCAAGGACCCCGGCATTCGCCAGAACGATGTCGAGACGTCCGAAATCGGCGACCGTGTTGGCGACAAGCATCCTGATCTGATCGGTGTTTTCCTGGTCAGCTTTGAACGCCTTGGCGCGGACACCCTTCTTCAAGATCTCGGCGACGACGGCTTCGGCCTTGTCGGGGCGGGAAACATAACTGATGACGACATCCGCGCCCTGATCGGCGAGCGCGAGCGCTGAGGCCGCGCCAATTCCCCGTGACCCGCCAGTGACGAGGGCTACTTTTCC
>JAYUBD010000431.1:0-5222 GCA_043740995.1 Caulobacteraceae bacterium
TTGATCAGCCGGTCCATCCGCGTGATATGGTCTTGATAGGGCATTTGCGTCGTCCTCGATAAGCCAGACGGACGCGCTACACGGTTGCTCGTGCGCTGAGGAGTCGGCGCGCGGTGCGGATGTCAAACTTTACAAAAAACTGTTGTAATGCTGTAAGGATACGACCGCGCGAGGGGCGACGCATGCCGACCGAACGACGCCTTTATGTAGGACCCAGTCTGCGACGAATCCGCCGGGACCTGGGCCTTACCCAGGCCGATATGGCGTCAGACCTGGACGTTTCAGCCTCCTATGTAGCCCTGCTGGAGCGCAACCATCGCCCGCTGAGCGCCGAGATGCTGTTGCGGCTCGCACGGACTTACACGATCGACATCGCCGCCTTGGCCGGGTCCGGCGGCGCCGAGGAAACCGCTCGTCTCAGGGCGGTTCTGAAAGACCCGATCTTTGCGGACATCGACATTCCATCCCTCGAAACGGCGGATGTTGCCGCCAATTTTCCCGGCGTCATTGACGCGCTCGTGCGCCTGTACGCGGCCTATCAAGAGGAACATCTGGCGCTCGCCGATCGCGGCGCCGAGACCGGCGCCACCGACCATCAAGGGTCCGACGCGCCCGACCCCGTGGCGGAGTCAAGGCGCTTTCTGGCGGCGCGGCGCAACAGCTTTCCTGGTCTCGACAATGCCGCGGAACGCCTGGCCCAGACGGTGAGCAGCCATGACACGATCGTCGGCTATCTGAAGGCCCGACACAATTTGCGCGTCAGGCGGCTGCCATCGACGGTCATGGTCGGATCAATGCGCCGACTGGATCGGCACCGCGGAGAAATCTTGCTCGACGATGCCTTGGACGGCGCCAGTCAAATGTTTCAGCTGGCGCTGCAACTGGCCTATCTGGAACTGCGCGAGGATATCGACGCGGTGGTTGAAGGCGGCAGCTTCGCGACCGAAAGCGGAGAGCGCCTGACCCGCCGAGCCCTGGCCAGTTACGGGGCGGCGGCCTTGCTGATGCCCTACTCCGCGTTCGCGAAGGCCGTCGAAGCGCGACACTATGATGTGGAAGCCCTGGCCCGGCAGTTCGGCGTCAGCTTTGAGCAGACCGCGCATCGGCTCACCACCCTGCAAAAGCCCGGCCAGGAACGCGTCCCGTTCTTTTTCATTCGCGTCGATGCGGCGGGCAATGTCTCCAAACGCATGGACGGGGCCGGCTTTCCGTTTGCCCGGCATGGCGGCGGCTGCCCGCTGTGGTCCGTGCATCAGGCGTTCCGTACGCCCCGAGAAATCGTCACTCAATGGTTGGAGCTACCGGACGGTCAGCGGTTTTTCTCGATCGCCCGAACCGTCACTGCCGGCGGCGGCGGCTTCGGCGCGCAGCGCGTGGAGCGCGCCATCGCTCTGGGCTGCGCGGCTGAACATGCTGATCGTCTGGTCTATACGCGAAACCGCCCCGGCGTCGGCCCCGACGGGGCGACGCCGATCGGCGTGACCTGCCGGCTTTGTCACCGCCCGGATTGCATCGCCCGATCCGCCCCGCCGATCGGGCGCCAGATCCTGCACGACGATATCCGCCGCACCAGCGCACCGTTCGGTTTTTCAGACAGCTGATTTTGAAAGTCCGCGCCCGCGGCTGATAAGGGCTTCAACGCGGCGCGCTTCCGTGCAGTAAAGCGCCCGACCACAACTCATGGTTCTCCACCGGATGGGGGGACCGCGACATATTCTTATCGAGAGCCTGTTGCCCAATGGACGTGAGCAAGACCCTTTCCGTCGAAGATATCCTGCACGCCTTCGTGGAGGATGAGCTGCTACCCGGTACGGGCATCGACTCCGCCGCGTTCTGGGCGACGCTGGAACGTCTGATTGGCGATTTTAGGCCGCGCAATCTGGACCTCCTGCGCCGCCGAGACGCGCTGCAAGCGCAGATCGACAGCTGGTGGCGTGAACGTCGAGGGCGCCCATTGGATGTCGCAGAAGAGACCGCGTTCCTGCGCGACATCGGCTATTTGTTGCCGGAGCCCGCCGCCTTTCAGATCGACACGCGAAACATCGATCCGGAAATCGCCGCCGTGGCCGGACCGCAACTGGTCGTACCGGTGTCGAACGGACGTTATGCATTGAACGCCGTCAATGCCCGCTGGGGCAGCCTGTATGACGCCCTCTATGGAACCGACGCTTTGGCCCCGATCACCGGGGCCAAAGGCTATGACGGCCAGCGCGGCGCCCAGGTCATCGCCTTCGCGCGAGGGTTGCTGGACCGCGTCGCGCCACTGGTCGCCGGGTCGCACACCGACGCCGTCGCTTATGCGATCGAAAATCACGGCCTCACTGTCAAACTGAGCGATGGCCGCGCCGTCGCCCTGGCGACGGCGGAGCAATTCGCCGGCTGGCGCGGGGAGGCGGGCGCGCCGCAGGCGGTCCTGCTGCGCCACCATGGGTTGCACCTCGAAATCCAGATCGACCGCAGCCACGCCATCGGCAAGGACGATGCGGCGGGAGTCGCCGACATCCTGGTCGAAGCGGCGCTCACCACAATTCAGGACTGCGAGGACTCGGTCTCCACGGTGGACGCCGAGGACAAGGCAGGGGTCTACCGAAACTGGCTGGGCCTGATGCGCGGCGATCTTACCGCGAGCTTCCCAAAAGGCGGTCAAGCCGTAACCCGCGGCATGGCGGAGGATCGAAAGTACAGAGCGGCGGACGGCGGTGAACTGATCCTGCGCGGCCGCAGCCTGCTGCTGGTGCGCAATGTCGGCCATCACATGCTGACCGACGTGGTCCGGCACAATGGCGAGCCGATTTTCGAAACGGTGTTGGATGCGCTGATCACCGTTACGGCGGCGATGCACGACGTGAACGGCGACCGTCGCAACAGCCCCGCCGGCTGCATCTATGTGGTGAAGCCGAAAATGCACGGCCCCGACGAGGTCGCGCTAGCCGTGCGGCTGTTCGATCTGGTGGAGGACGCCCTGGGGCTGCCGCGCGATACCGTCAAGATCGGCATCATGGACGAAGAACGGCGCACGAGCGTCAATCTGAAAGCCTGCATCCACGCCGCCCGCCATCGCATCTTCTTCATCAATACCGGCTTCCTCGACCGGACCGGCGATGAGATCCATACCGCCATGGAAGCCGGCCCTATGGTGCGCAAGGACGCCATGAAGGCCGAGCCTTGGCTCGCCGCCTACGAAAGGCGAAATGTCGAGATCGGACTGGCCGCCGGCTTCCCCGGCCACGCCCAGATCGGCAAGGGGATGTGGGCCGCGCCGGACCAGATGCAGGCGATGCTGGCGGCCAAGGTCGGCCACCCCCGGGCCGGGGCCAATACCGCCTGGGTGCCCTCCCCCACCGCCGCGGTCCTGCACGCCCTGCACTATCTCGAGGTCGATGTGACGTCGCTTCAGGCCGCGATGGGCGCCACCACGGCGACGGGAACCGATGATCTGCTCACACCGCCATTGGCGCGCTCCAACTGGAACGCCGCCGATATCCAGCAGGAACTCGACAACAATGTTCAGGGGATCCTCGGCTATGTGGTGCGCTGGATCGACCAGGGCATCGGCTGCTCCAAGGTGCCTGACATCCACGATGTCGGTCTGATGGAAGACCGGGCCACGTTGCGAATCTCCAGCCAGCACATCGCCAACTGGCTTTGCCACGGGGTCTGCGGCGAGGCGCAGGTCCGCGACACCTTCGCCAAGATGGTCGGGGTCGTGGACGCCCAGAACGCGGGCGATCCGGCCTACCGGCCGATGCAGGAAAATCCGGCGGCGAACATTGCCTACCAGGCGGCGCTGGAACTGGTGTTCGAAGGCCGGGTGCAGCCCAACGGCTATACCGAGCACATCCTCCACCGCCGACGCCGCGCGTTTAAGGCGAAAGCCGCGTTGGGTTAGCCGGACGCGATCCCCCGTTCAGGCCAGTTTCAAATTCGCCCGGCCCCCAAGATCCGGTGCGTGACCGGTGAGATTGGCCTTGGCGATTTCCCAGCCGAACTTGGCCGTGCCGGCTTCCGAGAGCCACACCTGGGCGTCGTTGCAGGACAGGCACAGCATGGTGAGATGCGGGTCGTCCTTGCCTTTGGTAAACCATGCCGCAACCATGGCGCTCCAATATTTGTCGCGATGGAGCGGATCGATCGTGGTGCGCAATTCACCGGCGATCGAGGCCTGTAACTGACGGTCCTTGGACATGAACACGAACAGGGCCGGGACTCCGCCCTCGGCGGCGAGGGCGAGATCATTGTCGTTGCGGGCATAGAACCAGAGCTTCCCCGATTCGGGTTCGCCAAAGGCGGTCATCGGCTGAAAGTGTCCTCCGCCGGTCGGCGCCAGCATGCCGAAACGGCTGTCTTCGATTTCAGACCACAGCTTCTTTTCGACGGCGGCCTGATCGTGAATGTCGGTGCTCATGATGATCCTCACAGCGAGCGGGGGCGCACGCCCAGCTGAAATCCCTATCGATGGCGAGGCGTTCCCACGCCGTCGAATATTCGGGGAGCCCGCCGCCGCCAGAGTGCCGGCTAGCGAAAACGCGTCGCGCTCAACGCCGTCGCCCGGAAAATCGTCGCCAACGCAAACGCGACCCTCGGGCCGCGAATTCCCGCAACTCAACGGACTTGATGACGCGGTTGGACGAGCTTGCGAGAACGCGAAACCCTGATCACCCGCTGTGACCCGGAGGCCGCGATGCTCCTGGCCGACGGGCTGCTCTTTGGTGGATCTGGGCTTAGATCGCGATAACAATCCGCGGGCGTCGACGCATCGTCACCCCAAGTGCGCCGATGCCAGCCAGCATCATGGCCCAGGTGGCAGGCTCCGGAACGCCTGCGGAAATCGAAACATCGTCGATGCCCGTGTCGCCGGCGCCGCTCGTGGCCGCTGTCTGTTGGAAATCGATCGTCGCGCTCGCCGCGCTGGCGACGAAGCTATAGTTGAAATAGGCCCAATGATCCCAAAGCGGTCCCGGGCCGAAGGAGGTTGCATTCGAGCTGACCGGCGCACTGTAGATTTGCGAAGCCGAACCCGAGCCCGCCGAAATCCAGACATTGACCTGTTCGACAGTGCCCGGAATAACAAAATCTTCGCTGCCCAACGCAAACTTCACTGAATAGCTGCTCCCCGGCGTCAGGCCGGTGATCGTTTGGGACAGGTGATATCCGCCGGTATCTATCCCATTGCCCACGAGCGCGAAGATCCGTCCCTCCGGGGGCGCCGCCGAATAGTAACC
>JAYUBD010000432.1:0-1511 GCA_043740995.1 Caulobacteraceae bacterium
GGTCGCGGGATGCGACGTGACCCATGACGCGGCGACCCTGGCGGGGCTGTCGTCGCTGTTTGCCGTCAATTCGGCGCTGGAGGTCGATCTCTTTGGACAATGTAACCTGGAGCAGGCGGCCGGCGCCATGGTGAGCGGAGCCGGGGGCGCCCCTGATTTCGCGCGCGCGGCGGCGCGCGGCCAGGGACTGAGCACCATCGCCCTGCCCGCCACGGCCAGTCGTGGCGCCCGGTCGCGGATCGTCCCGCGCCTGGAGGGCGGGTTGGTCAGCCTGGCCCGACATGAAGTCGATGTGGTGGTGACCGAGTTTGGCGCCGCCGATCTCCGCGGCCTATCCGTCGAGGCGCGCGCCCGCGCCCTGATAGACATTGCGGAACCGTCGTTTCGAGAAGGTCTCGCCCGCGCCTGGCGGGATGCAACCTCCTCCCCTGAAGGAGTCAGATCGTGAAACACGCCAACAAGGTCATCATCACCTGCGCCGTGACCGGGTCGATCCATACCCCCTCGATGTCCCCTCATCTGCCGATCACGCCCGCTGAGATCGCCAGCCAGGCCGTAGCGGCGGCGCGGGCCGGCGCCTCGGTCCTGCACCTTCACGCCCGTGACCCCGAAACCGGAAAACCCGATCAAAACCCGGCCCTGTTCGCCCAGTTCCTGCCAGTGATCACGGCGCAGTGCGATGCGATCCTGAACATCACCACCGGCGGCGGCCTGGGTATGACGCTCGACGAACGGCTCGCGCCGGCCAAATGGGCGCGGGCCGAACTGGCCTCGATGAATATGGGGTCGCTGAACTTCAACATTTCCGGCGCCGGCGCCCGGGTCAAGCACTTCAAGCATGACTGGGAAGCACCCTATCTGGAGATGACCAAGGACCTGATCCTCTCCAACACCTTCGCCCAGATGGATCGCGGCATGCGGGAACTGGGCGATCAGGGGACGCGGTTTGAATTCGAATGTTACGATGTTGGACACCTTTATAACCTCGCCCACTTCGTGGACCTGGGTCTGGTCAAGCCGCCGTTCTTCATCCAGTGCATCTTCGGGATACTGGGCGGCCTTGGCCCCGACCCGGAAAACCTGCTGCACATGCGCATGATCGCCGACAAATTGTTCGGCCAGGACTATTATCTGTCAGTCCTCGCCGCCGGTCGGCATCAGATGCCGTTTGTCACCCTGAGCGCCATCCTTGGCGGCAATGTGCGGGTCGGACTTGAGGATAGCCTGTATCTGTCACGCGGAAAGCTGGCCGCCTCGAACGCCGAACAGGTGGCCAAAATTCGGCGCATCCTGGAGGAGTTGTCGTTGGAGCCGGCGACGCCCGACGAGGCGCGTGAGATGCTGCAGACCAAAGGCCGTCACGACCTCGGCTTTTGAGACGGTTTGTCGGTGGCCTCAGCCCCGGACGAAGCCGCGGTAGCCGTCTTCCGCGACGCCGGCGCAGATTTGTCGATAGTCGCGCAGGCCACCGACATATGGCATGAACACCCGGGGCTTTCCGGGTACATTGG
>JAYUBD010000433.1:0-5214 GCA_043740995.1 Caulobacteraceae bacterium
CCTTCGGGACTGTTTCCGGAATGGGTCACCAACCAACTGGTGGTCTGGGTCCTGGGCAACGCGGTGATCACCACGGTATTATTGGTCATTCTGCGGCAATGGCGCGCGGCAAACAGCGGCCCTTGGCTGCTGTCGGGGGCCATCGCGATCCTGTCCGTCGCAGTCGGTTATGCGGCGCTGGCCTTAAGCGATGCGCTGTTCAAGACTGACTTCCGGTTCTGGGTGGTGGGGCTCAAGCCATTGGACGGTCGCCATCTGCTTTATGCCCTGGCCTATCTGCCGGCCTTCACCCTGGGATTTCTGGTCATGATGAAGTCGCTGCATGGCGGCCTGACCCGACATGGCGGCGACGCGCGGATCCAATATGTCGCCGGCGCGGCGGCGCTGGCGGGCGGCTTCGTCGCGCTGCTGATCGCGCAATATGCCAGCCTGATGATCGGCGGCGTCCTGATCAATCCCGACCAGGCCTTGAACGTGATCATCGCCATCCAGTTCGTGCCGATTCTTGCGGCGGCTGGCCTGATCGGTGTGTTCACTTGGCGCCGCACCGGGGGCTATGCGTCCGGGGCGCTGATCTGCGCCCTGGTGGTCACCTGGTACATTGTCGCCGGAACCGCCACGCACTGGACGCCGGGCTGGACCCTGCCGAAGTCAGCCGGACTCTACCCCGCCCGGCCACTGATCGGTCCCGGGGTCCGCTCGCCCACCGGCTAAAGCTGATCCAGGCCATAGGCGGCGTGCAGGGCCCGCACCGCCAGTTCCGTATAGGCCTCGTCAATCAAGACGCTGATCTTGATCTCCGAGGTCGAGATCACCTGGATATTGACGCCCTTTTCGGCCAGGGCCCCGAACATCGTCTTGGCGACACCGACATGGCTGCGCATGCCAACGCCGATCACCGAGACCTTGGCCACATCTTCATCAACCGCGACCTGATCGAAACCGATCTCGCCGCGCGCCGCCTGGACAATCTCCACCGCCCGCGCGGCGTCGCGCTTGCCGACCGTGAACTCCATATTGGCCGCGCCCTCGCTGCGGGCATGGCTTTGCACGATCATATCGACATTCACGTTGGCGTCAGCCAAGCGTCCGAAGATCTCGGATGAGACGCCCGGATGATCGGGCAGGCCGAACAGGCTGATCTTGGCCTCGTCCCGGCTGAACGCGACGCCGCTGACAATGCGTTTTTCCACAATTTCCTCCTCGTCGCAGACAACGGTGCCGGGACCCGGTCGTTGGCCGGGTTCCACAAAACTTGACAGCACGCGGAGCGGAACCCTGTGCGCCATGGCCATCTCCACCGAGCGGCTGTGCAAAACCTTGGCCCCGAGCGACGCCATCTCCAGCATTTCTTCATACGAGATGAGCGCCAGACGGCGGGCCTTGGCCTCGATCCTGGGATCGGTGGTATAGACCCCGTCCACGTCGGTATAGATATCGCAGCGGCCCCTGACGGCGGCGGCGATGGCGACGGCGGTGGTGTCCGATCCGCCGCGCCCGAGAGTCGATAGGCGACCCTCGCGCGTCACGCCCTGAAACCCGGCGATCACCGCGACTTCGCCAGCGTCCATGGCGGCGATCAATGCTTCCGAAGGGATGTCGTCAATGCGCGCCTTGCCGTGCGCCTCATCGGTGATGATCGGAATCTGCCAGCCCATCCAGGAACGGGCGGGCACGCCCATATTGCGCAGGGTCATGGCGAGCAGGCCTGCCGTCACCTGTTCGCCCGAGGCGACGACCGCATCATACTCGTCATCCGAGGCAGTCAGCCCCGAGGCCGCGACGCCCGCGCCGTCGGTCCAGGCGACCAGCTCATTGGTCTTGCCGGACATGGCGGACACCACGACCGCGACGGGACCGTCAGCCGCCTCCATCGCCACCAGCCCCGCGACCCGGCGAATCCGCTCCAGGTCGGCCACCGACGTGCCGCCGAACTTCATGACCAGACGAGACACGCCGCGCTGTCCTCCACCAAAGAGCGGGGTATCTAGCGATGCGATGATCGCTAGGCAACAAACCCGCCATCGAGACTCGCCTCGCGCGTTGACCCGCGCCGCCGTCCGGTTCAGCAAGGCGCCATGACCTCCGACGATCCCATCGGCGCCAGCATTGATCCCGCCGACGTCGCGCGCTTCAGCGCCACCGCGGCGGCATGGTGGGACCCGCACGGCAAGTTCGCGCCCCTGCATCGGCTGAACCCGGCGCGCCTCGGCTTTATTCGCCGGCAAGCCCTGGCCCGGTTCGGACGCGACGACGCGGCCAGAGCACCATTCGAGGGCCTGCGCCTGCTTGATATCGGCTGCGGCGGCGGCCTTCTTTGCGAGCCGATGGCGCGGCTGGGCTTCGCCGTCACCGGCGTCGATGCCTCATCTCGCAATATCAGCGTCGCCGCCGCGCATGCTCGCGATTTGGCTCTGACCATCGACTACCGCGCGTCCACCGCCGAGCAATTGCGACACGAAGGCGCGGCCCCGTTTGATGTGATCCTGAACATGGAGGTGATTGAGCACGTCACCGATCCCGGCCCCTTCCTGCGCGACTGCGCGGCGATGCTGGCCCCCGGCGGCCTAATGATCGTCGCCACCCTGAACCGCACTCTATCCGCTCTGGCCCTCGCCAAGATCGGGGCGGAATACCTGTTGCGCTGGGTGCCGACCGGGACCCACGATTGGCGAAAATTCCTTAAGCCAGCAGAGATTCGCGGGTTTCTGGCGGGCAAGGCCTTCGACGTCGAGGGGCCGTTCGGCCTAGCTTATGACCCGCTCACCGCCCGATGGACGCAAGGGGCCAACGCCACGATCAACTATATGATGACGGTCACCCCGGCGTCGCCAGGCGGTAAGGACACGCCAATCGAGATGAATTGATGATAAGCGGTCGCGTCGGGCAAAGTGATTCTTGTCGGTTGGAACTTTTCTGACAGCGCCGGCGGAGACCGTTCATTGCACAAGTTGTTGATCGCCAACCGCGGCGAGATCGCCATCCGCATCGCCCGCACGGCCGCGGAGATGGGGCTGAAGACGGCGGCGGTGTTCGCCGAGGACGACGCTCTTTCGCTGCACACCCGCAATACCGACGACGCCCTGGCGCTGCAGGGCTCGGGCGCGCGCGCCTATCTCGACGGGGCGCAACTGATCGCCCTGGGGCTTGAGGCGGGGTGCGACGCGGTGCACCCGGGCTATGGCTTCCTTTCGGAGAATGCCGCCTTCGCGCGGGACTGCGCGGCCGCCGGGCTGATCTTCGTGGGTCCGGCGCCCGAAACGCTGGCGCTGTTCGGTGACAAGACCCAGGCCCTGGCCCTGGCCGAACGTCTGGGCGCGCCGATCCTTCCGGGCACGCGGCGCGCCACCAGCCTGGACGAGGCCCAAAGCTTTCTGGCCGGGCTGGGCGACGGCGGGGCGGTGATGCTGAAAGCCCTGGCCGGCGGCGGCGGTCGAGGGATGCGACCGGCGGCGAGCGCCGGCGAACTGGCCGCGATGTACGAACGCTGCGCGTCGGAAGCCCTGGCGTCGTTCGGCGACGGCACGCTGTTTGTCGAACAATTCTTCCCGCGGGCGCGGCACGTGGAGGTGCAAATCGTCGGCGATGGGACCGGCGCCGTCTCGCACATCTGGGACCGTGAGTGCAGCGTCCAGCGCCAGCGCCAGAAGCTGATCGAGATCGCCCCGGCCGCAGGCGTTGATGAGGACTTGCGCCAGTCGCTGCTGCAGGTGGCCGTGGCCCTGGGTGAGGCGACCCGGTATCGCGGCCTCGGCACCATCGAATTTCTGGTCAATGCCGGGGAAAGCGGACAGCGGTTCGCCTTCATCGAGGCCAATCCCCGGCTGCAGGTCGAGCACACGGTGACCGAGGCGGTCACTGGCCTCGACCTGGTCCGCGTGCAGATCGAGATCGCCAGAGGGGGTGCTCTTGGCGACCTGGGCATGCTTCAGGCGATGATCCCACCGCCGCGGGGCGTGGCGATCCAGGCGCGGGTCAATCTGGAGACCATGACGGCGACCGGCGGCGCGACGCCGTCGGGCGGCGTGCTAAGCGCCTACGAGCCGCCGGCCGGACCGGGCGTACGGGTGGATGGCTTCGCGTATAGCGGTTACCGCACCAGCGCCCGCTATGACAGCCTCCTGGCCAAGGTCATCGTCCATGCGGGCGACCTGCCGACCGCCGCGGCCAAGGCCTATCGCGCTCTGTGCGAATTCAAGATCGCCGGGGCGGCCACCAATATTCCCTTCCTCCAGGCCATCCTGAAAAGCACGGCCTTCATCGACGGTCGCGTTCACACGCGCATGGTGGAGGAGGACATTGACGCTCTTAACAGCGCGGCGGCGGCGACGCATCCACGCCTGCATTTCGACGCGGCCGCATCGCCGCGGCGGGCCGGGGCCAAGATCGACGCGGTCGATCCCCTGGCGGTGCTGGCGCATGGCAAGAGCGGCGGCGCGGGGCCGGAAACCGCCGCGCCGCTGACCCCCGCCGCCTTCGACGCGATCAGCGGGCCGGAGGGCGCGACTCCCCTACGCGCGCCGCTCCAGGGCACGGTGGTCAGCCTGGCGGTCGAACCGGGCGCGACCGTGCGCGAGGGTCAGGCGGTGCTGATCATGGAGGCGATGAAAATGGAGCACGTGATCGCCGCCCACGTCTCCGGCCTGGTGCGCGAATTCACCGTGGCGGCGGGTGACACCGTGTTCGAGGGGCACCCTTTGGTGTTCATCGAACAAGCCGATATCGGCGATGCCGGCCTGAGCGAGATCCAGGCCATCGACCTTGACCACATCCGCCCCGATCTGGCGGCGGTGCTGGAACGCCATCGCCTGACCCTGGACGCCGCCCGCCCGAGCGCCGTGGCCCGACGGCGCAAGACCGGCCAACGCACCGTGCGCGAAAATGTCGATGACCTGGTCGACGAGGGCTCGTTCGTCGAATATGGCGCTCTGGTGCTGGCCGCCCGGCGGCGGCGCAACACCCTACAGGAACTGGTCGAACAGACGCCGGCCGATGGGCTGGTCATGGGTCTTGGCCGGATCAATGGCGACCTGTTCCCGGACGAGACCGCCCGCTGCGCGGTGATGGCCTATGACTATACGGTGCTGGCCGGAACCCAGGGGGCCTACAACCACCAGAAGATGGATCGACTGATCGAGGTCGCCGAAAAGGCGCGCCTGCCGGTGGTGTTCTTCTGCGAGGGCGGCGGCGGGCGGCCGGGCGATACCGAGGGCG
>JAYUBD010000434.1:0-1503 GCA_043740995.1 Caulobacteraceae bacterium
CCGGTGTTTCAGAGCATGGTCGGCACGCCGCACGCCCACAGCCGCGATCTGGCCATGGCGCATTTCGGGGCGGACTTCGACTACGAAGCCTGGCATGAGGCGGTCTCGGAGCATGCGCACGCCCAGATCGTCGTGGACCTGACCTTGAAGGCGGGTGTGCTGGAATTGATGCACGATCTGGAGGCGGCCGGCCTGCCGCGCGCCGTGGCCACCTCGTCCAGCCACCGGACCGTCGCGCTGCAGCTGGGTCCCAGCGGCCTGCTAACCCGCTTCCAGACCATCGTCGCGAACGGCGACTACGCGCGCGGCAAGCCGTCGCCTGACCCTTTTCTGGTCGCCGCCGAACGTTTGGGCGTGGTTCCCGAGGCCTGCCTGGCCCTGGAAGATTCCCACAATGGCGTCCGCGCGGCCCATGCGGCCGGCATGATGACGGTGATGGTCCCCGACCTTCTCGACGCCACCGACGAAATGCGCGCCCTGTGCGTCGCCATCGCAATGACTTTGCACGATGTGCGGGATTGCCTGGCCATCAACTCGCATTGAGGTTGACCTGATCACGCCGCCGGCGCGGCGGCGTTACGGGGCGACACTTTCGTAAGTTCGCGGCGTCCACGGGGAATCGGGGCTATGGTGGCGGCATGACCATCCGCCGCCTGCCGCCGGAGCTGATCAACCGCATCGCCGCCGGCGAGGTGGTGGAGCGACCGGCCAGCGCGTTGAAGGAGCTGATCGAAAACGCCATCGACGCCGGGGCGGCGCGGATCGAAATTTCGGCGGACGGCGGCGGTCTTACCCGCATCCTGGTGGCGGATGACGGCGGCGGCCTCGCGCCCGACCAATTGGCTCTGGCCATTGAGCGGCACGCCACCTCCAAGCTGTCGGCGGATGACGACGGACTCTACGATCTGTTGCGGATCCACAGCCTGGGCTTCCGCGGCGAAGCCTTGCCATCGATCGGCTCGGTGGCGCGGTTGACCATCTCCTCCCGCGCCAAAGGTGCGGACGGCGCCTTTTCGATCGGTGTCGAGGGCGGACGGGTCCGCGCGGTCGCGCCATCGGCCTTTGCCGGTGATCATGGCGCCCGCGTGGAGGTGCGGGATCTGTTTTACGCGACGCCGGCGCGTCTGAAGTTCATGAAATCCGCACGCTCGGAAGACATGGCGATAGCCGAAGAGGTCAAGCGCCAGGCCATGGCCCGCGAGACCCTGGCCGTCTCGCTCGATCTCGATGGACGTCGTGTCCTGCGCCTGACGGCCGAGATCGCGGGGCCGGAGGGGCGTTTAGCGCGGCTTTCGGCGGTTTTGGGGCGGGAGTTCGCGGCCAATGCGCTGGCGGTCGATCAGGATCGCGAAGGCGTGCGGTTGACCGGCTATATCGGTCTGCCGACCTACAACCGGGGAAACGCCGCCCATCAATATTTGTTCGTCAATGGCCGTTCGGTGCGTGACCGGCTGTTGCACGGCGCTCTGCGCGCCGCCTATGCCGACGTACTGGCCAAGGATC
>JAYUBD010000435.1:0-5169 GCA_043740995.1 Caulobacteraceae bacterium
CGGGGCATCCGCCGTAGTCAAATAGCGCCAGCCCTGGAACGCCCGGCGTGGCGTCGGGACGGTCAGGATCAGGCCCTCCGCGAGGCCGATTTCACAACGCGCCGACGATCCGTCGGCCAGGGTGGCGACCGTCAGGATCGATTGCCGCGAGAGGATGACGCCCTTGTACACCCGGTAGAGGGAGCCACCCTCGATCAGGTCCGCCGCCCGCCTGGGGGTCTGGCGGGTGCGCAATATCCACGGCTGTCCGGGCATGCCCGACGCGGCCCGCCAGTCCAGGAGTTCCTCCACCGTATCGCAGCCGACGCAGAGCTTGATCAGGTTGAGCGACATGGCGACCCTGCGGTGGCGCTAGAGCCGCCAGGCCGGGGTCCGGCGAGCCAGGAAAGCGCGCACGCCCTCCTGCCCTTCCGGCGAGACCCGGGCGCGGGCGATCAAGCGCGCGGTCTCCTCCATCAGACCGTGATCTATGGGACGTCCGGCCACCTTGTCGACCAGGCGCTTGGACTGGGCGACAGCGCCGGGCGCCGTGGCGAGCGCCAGAGCAGCGATGGCGTCGCGCGCCGCCTGCAAGGCGTCGCCATCGGCGACCACATCATCGATCAAACCGATATGTCTGGCATGGTCAGCGTCGAAGGTGCGGGCCGACGCGAACAGGCCGCGCGCCCGGCGCGCGCCGATGGCGGCGATCACATAGGGGCTGATGGTCGCGGCGACCAGGCCAAGCCTGACCTCGGAAAACGCGAAGGTCGCGCTGGATATCGCAATGGCCATGTCACACGCCGCCGCCATCCCGGCGCCGCCGCCGAACGCCGGGCCATTGACCAGGGCCACGGTCAGTTGCGGCAGATCATGCAGGTGTTTCAACATGATCGCCATCTGCATGGCATCATCCTGATTGTCCGATTCGGTCCTGTCCGCCGCGCCGCGCATCCATTCCAAATCCGCCCCCGCCGAGAAGCTTTCTCCTGCGCCGGTGATGAAGATCACGCGCACGCCGTCCGCCGCCTCCAGGGTGCAGAACGCCTCACGCAGGGCGGCGATCACCTCCGCGTTGAAGGCGTTCCTGCGGTCAGCCCGATTGATGGTGACCGTGGCGATCCCCTCCGGCGTCGCGTCGATCAGCACCAGACGTGATTGCGAATCGGTGTCGACGACTTCGACGAGCGGATCGGCGATGGGGTTGGGCATGGATGAACCTTCCTTATCCGACCGCGAAATGCTGAACCGGTCGCGCGTTGGCATCACGGAGCCATATACCGCCCCGCCTGCCCGTGGGAAGAACGGCGCGCGGGCGCGGGATCCAATCCTGGGAACGAAGCGCGTCCAAGGCTAAGGTCCGCGCATGGAGAATGCTCCCGAGCCCTTTCTCGCCGAGGCCCTGGCCCGTTTGTTCGAGCATGACCTGGCGGCCGGTGAAGCCGTCTCGTTCTCGCTGCCGGGCGGGGCCACGCTGTTCGCGGCCGGAGAGCCCGCCGATCAGATCTTCCTGTTGCGGGCCGGCCGCTTGGCCGCCCTGGCGCCCGCCAATGGTCGCGAGCGACGGCTATTGGGACTCATTCGCCCTGGCGAGCCGGTGGGCGAGATGGCGGTGATTGCCGGAGAAGCGCACTCTGCGGACGTGGTGGCGCTGCGGGACTGTGAGCTTCAAGCCCTCCCCGCCGCCCGCCTCATCCTCGCCGCGACGCGCGACCCGGTTCTGATGGCCGCTCTGGCGAGGTTGATGCTGCGCCGCGCCCGTCCGGGTCACGCGGCGTCGCCGACCCGGCTCGCCGTGTTCGGCTTCCTTGGGCTCGGCCCGGCCCTGGACGTGCGCGCCCTGGCCGAATCAATCGGCGGCGAAATTCGCGCGCTCGGCTACCGGGTTACCGTGGCGGGCGCCGAGATCGCGTCGGAGTCGAGCCACTGGTTCTCGAACCTCGAACTGGATTGCGACTTCATCCTCTACGCGGCGGAGGCCGAGGACGGGGGCTGGATCCCGCTCATGCGCCGCCAGATCGACCGGCTGTTCATTGTTGGCGCGGGGGATCGGCCGCCGATGACCGATCGGCCCGTGAACGCCGCCGGCGAAGCGATCGCCGTCCATCCGCGGGACCTGATCCTGATCCAGCCGGACGACATCGCCATCCCAAAGGGATCAGCGGACTGGACCCGTGCGATCGTACCGGAGCATGTTTTCCAGGTGCGCCGGCGGCGCGCCGCCGACCTCCAACGCCTGGCGCGGATCATTACCGGCCAGGCCGTTGGCCTGGTGCTCTCGGGGGGCGCCGCCCGGGCCTATGCGCATATCGGCGCGATCCGCGCCCTCCATGCCCGGGAGGTTCCGATCGACCTGTTGGCCGGCGTGTCGATGGGGGCGATCATCGCCGCCGGCCTGGCCATGGGCTGGGACGACGCCGAGCTGGACCACCGCATCCGCAAGGCTTTTGTGCAAAGCAGCCCCCTGGACGATGTCGCCTTCCCGTTGTTGGCCATGACCCGCGGCATCAGGGTTCGCGACCGCCTCGCTGAACATTTCGGCGATCAACAGATTTGCGACCTGTGGCTGCCCTTCTTCTGCATCTCCTCGAACCTGACCACCGGCGAGGTCGAGATGCACAAGCGCGGCCTGTTGCGCGACGCTCTCGCCGCGTCGGGCGCGCTGCCGGGCGTGCTGCCTCCTTGGATCGCAGGGACTGACGTCCTGGTCGATGGGGCGGTGCTGAACAATCTGCCGGCCGATCTCATGCGCGAGACCCACGCTGGGCCGATCATCGGCGTGGATGTCAGCCGCGGTCGCAGCATCACCGCCAAGGACGCCATGCACCTACCGCTCGGTCGCTGGCTGCTGACCGGGGCGTGGCGGCGGGGTCCGCCGATCGTCTCACTGCTGATGAGGTCCGCCACCTTGAGTTCCGCGCATGATCTGCTCGAAGCGCGCAAAGCCACCGACCTGCTGATCCAGCCCAACCTGGATCGGATCGAGATCCGGGACTGGAAAGCCTATGATGCAGCCGTCGCCGCGGGAGAAAACGCAACGCGAACCGTCCTGGACAGTCTGACCGTTCCCGTCACCGAGCTGCGCCTTCACCAAGGTCGATCAAAGCCGCAAACCTCAACTACCGGACCGACCACCGAAAGTCATTGATAGGCATGGTCGCCCCTGGCCTCGACGTGCGCTATTGGGGCGGGAGGCCAAGACACCGCTCCGCCCTGCCCATTTTGGGGTGGGCGAGACCAGGTCCGGGGTGAGGCTAGGTCTGATCCGCCGCCTTCGCCTGTTGGCGCATGCTCAACAGCGGATGCATGGCCCCCGCCCCCGCCGGCCAGACGCCGGGCTCTGTCTTGATCGCCCGCGCCAGGTGTTGAGCAAAGGGTGAAAGCCCTTGCCAGATCTCATGCGGCATCGTCCCCGCATAAGGCGTGGTGTCGAGCCACGGCGCGCCATATTCGACATTGGGCATGGCGCGGATTTCCCGGCTGAGATTGGGCGTGGCGCCGTGCCAGGCGCGATTGTCGCGAAACACGCCGGTCCCCGCCGGCGCCCCGACCAGCGTGGAATACCGCATCCAGTCGGGCTCGTCCGCCTGGGATGGCGCCTTGCCGGCGATTGCCTGGGTGCCGGGAATTTGCCGGGTGGGTCCGTTCTCCCAGGTCATGTCGCTCATCAGAAAGTTGATCGTCACCCAGGGCGGCGTGCGCTGAAAGATCAGTTGGCGGGTCTGGTGATCGAGCCCTCCCTCGGCCTCATCGAATCTCAACGCCACCCCCACGCGTTCAGCGGTCGCGATCCTCGCCGCCGACAGGCTCCAGTCAGGTTTGAAATCGGCGTGCAGCGCCTGGTATTCGATCGCGCCGGGGAGGCAGATATCGCCCCCGGCCCCGACCACGCTATAGTCGTCGCCGCCGAACAGCCGCCGCAGAATCGGCGTGGCGCCCGGCAGATCAATCATCGAGGCCCACACCGGATCGTGCAGCAACTGCCGCGACGCCGAAGCCGTGCCGTAGCTGTAGCGGTGCGGCAGGCGTCCGGACTCCGTCACATATTTGCGCCCGCCTTCGCCCGGAATCTCCAGCAGCTTCTTCAGCATGCGGGCGCTGCCTTCGCGAAACCCTTCGAGATTCTCCGGATCGAGCAGATCGCGCACCACCACGAAGCCGTCGCGGAAAAAGATCCGCGCCGCCCGCTCGACCTCATGAGGCCCCAGAATTTCCAGGCCCTGGATACCGTTGTGCGCCCGCAGCCGCTCGCGCAGGGCGCAAACCGCCGGATCGTCATGGACACGGCGGGCGGGCGCCCGGGGGTCGGGGTCTCCGAACGGCTTGTGCGCCAGGAACGGTCTACCGTTCGCATCCACGAACTCATTGGGCGCCGTCGCCCCGCACCAGCCGACCGCGCTCTCGCCGGTGACCTTCAGTCCGTCCAGTTCGCTCATGCGGCGATCCTCTCGTACCCGGTCCGGTTTAGGCTCGCGCTCGATCCGCGTCATCTCCGCTTTGATGAAATCAGGCCGCTTCCCTCTGGCCATACGAACCGCTAGCGTCAGGCGGCGCGGCGCAGACCGCCAGTTGGGGACAAACGCATGGTCGAGACGGCGGGCGCACGGTCGATGGAGGCGCCAATAGCGCTCGGCGAGGTGAGCGGCGTGAAGCACCGCTATATCCTGCTCCTGCTGTTGGGGGCCTACACGCTCAGCTATCTCGACCGCCAGGTGGTCACCATCCTGGCGGAATCCATCAAGCGCGACCTGCACATCAGCAATCTTCAGCTCGGCATGCTGACCGGACTGGCCTTCGCGCTGTTCTACACCTTCCTGGGCATCCCTATCGCGCGGCAGGCCGAACGCACCAGCCGGCCGCTGATCATCGCCGGCTCGATGGCGCTGTGGAGCGGATTCACCGTACTGAGCGGGAGGGCGACCAATTTCGCCACCATGGCCTTCGCCCGTCTCGGCGTCGGTTTCGGCGAGGCGGGCTGCAATCCCAGCGCCCATTCCCTGATCGCCGACATCACGCCGCCGGAACGTCGCGGCTCGGCCCTCGCTTTCTATTCGCTGGGCGTGCCAATCGGCACCATCCTCGGTCTGGTCGTCGGCGGCGGCGTCGCCGACGCCTATGGCTGGCGCATGGCTTTCATGGTGGCCGGCGCCCCGGGCCTGATCCTGGCCGCGATCATCGCGCTGACGATCA
>JAYUBD010000436.1:0-5168 GCA_043740995.1 Caulobacteraceae bacterium
GTATTCTGAAATCACACCTGCCCGCCGACGCCCTGCCGATCTACGACGATTTGCGCTACATCCATGTCGCGCGCGGCGGGCTGGACGCCTGCATGTCGCAGTTCAATTTCATGAACGGTTTCTCGGACGATCAGCTGGGCATGTTCGACGCGATCGGCCTGGCCGACGAGACGATCGGCCGACCCTTCCCTCGGGGGGCGGCGACGGCGCGCGCGTTCTTCCGCTGGTGGGTCGACGAGGCCGGCGAGGACTTTTGCATGTCCGCGAACGGCATTTTTCAGCTCGAGCGATCCTTCTGGGCCGAGCGCGAGCGGCCGAATGTGCTGTTGGTGCATTACAATGATCTGAAGGCTGATCTCTCCGGCGAAATGCGACGGATCGCCGACTTTCTCGGGATCGAAACCCCCGCCACCCTGTGGCCAAAACTGGTCGAGGCGGCCACCTTCGAGACGATGAAAAAAAACGGCGCGGCCCTGCTCGCCCAGGTCGAGGCGCGATTCAAGGACGGTCACAAAACCTTCCTTCATCAGGGTACGAACAATCGCTGGCACGGCGTGCTGACCGACGAAGACGTCGCCCTCTATCGCCACCGCGTGGCGAGCGAGCTTCCCGCTGACCTGGGCGCCTGGCTGGAGCACGGGCGGTTGGGGGGGTAGTTCGCGAGCCGACCGGAGAGTCACGCGTCCCGACTTTCCGTTCGACCGAATCCCCAACGCGCGCTAGCGTCGTTGAAAGATGGAGCTTTTCGCAAACGCGGGGATAGACCTGCCGACGACGGACGGGTCGAAGGCCAAGCGGTCGCGTGCGTTGACCAAGGCGCTGCACGTGCCGCTGTTCAACTACAAGGTCGTCGCCGAGGCGATGAGTCGGGGCGTCAAGCTGTTCAGTCCGACCGATGTGCAGGTGGCCGCCGCCGCCGACTACGCGCGCAAGATCAAGGACCCCAAATTCCTCACGCAAAAGGAAATGGCCGTCCGCGACGTCCTTGTTCAGGACGTCATCCAAACGGTGCTCGGCTTTCAGCCTTATGATCCGGGCAAGCCGTACAGTTTGGCGCGGGAGCGCGCCATTCGCGGCGGGGCCGTGGATGTCGCGCTCGGCAATTTCAACGCGCCCGACAACGTTGACGAGATCATTGCACCCTTCGAACTGAAAGGGCCGGACTCAACCGATCTTGACCGCATCATGCCGGGGCGTGGCCGCAGTCCGGTGCAACAGGCATGGGACTACGCCATCGACGCGCCGGGCTCGCGTTGGGTGCTGGTGTCCAATTGTCTGGAAATTCGCTTCTACGCTTTTGGGCGGGGTCGTGACGCTTATGAATTGTTCGACCTGCGCAAACTGGACGAGCCGGACGAGCAGCATCGGCTGTGGTTGATCCTGGGCGCCGCCAACCTGTTCGGCGGCGTCACCGACGGGCTGCTGGCCGATACGGACAAGGCCTATCGCGACATCACCAACGAGCTCTACGTTCAGTATCGAGACCTGCGGAAGAACCTGATCGGGTTTCTGACCAACAGGGCCGCCGACGGTCCGGGCCTCAATGGGTTGCAGGCTATCGAAATCGCGCAAAAGCTGCTCGATCGCGTATTGTTCATCGCCTTCGCCCAGCGCACGGACCTGATGGCCGACAAGCTGCTGGAAGCCGCCGCCAAGACGCGTAACTCCTTCGCGCCACAGCCCCTATGGCAAAATTTTCTCGGCCTGTTCAGCTATGTGGACAAGGGCAACGATAAGCTCGACATCCCACCTTATAACGGCGGCCTGTTTGCCCACGATCCGGTCGCCGACAAGATCATCCTGCCGGACCATCTGGCCGAAGAGGTCGCCCGCTTGGGTCAGTGGGACTACCGCCGCCAAGTGCCCGTCACCGTGCTCGGCCATTTATTCGAGCAATCCATCACCGATATCGAGGCGCTGAAGTCGGGCGTGTCGCCGACGGTTTCAAAGAAAAAGCGCGAAGGCGTCGTCTATACTCCGGACATGGTCACGCGCTTTCTGGTTGAGCGCACGGTCGGCCGGTCACTCGATGAGCGCCGCGACGTTCTGTGGTCCGCGCACGGCATGGAAGGCGAGCTGGCGCCAGAGGGCCAAATCGCTTTCTGGACCGCCTATCTGGAAACCCTGGGCGATTTCACCATCGTCGATCCCGCCTGCGGGTCCGGCGCCTTTCTGGTGGCGGCGTTCGACGAAATGACGCGCCGTTATCGTGACGCCGTCACGGCGTTGGAGGCGCTGGACGTCGAGATCGACTTCGACGTTTTCGACCGGATCGTCACCCACAATCTCTATGGCGTCGATCTCAATTCGGAGTCGGTGGAGATCACCCGCCTGTCACTCTGGCTCAAGACCGCCCGGCGCGATCATCCCCTTCAAAATCTGGAGGCGACGATCAAGGACGGCAATAGTCTGATCGCCGACGCCGCCTTCGCGCCGCACCCGTTCGACTGGGCCGCGCGGTTTCCCGAGGTGTTCGCGCGCGGCGGCTTCGATGTGGTGATCGGCAATCCGCCCTATGTCCGCATGGAGCACCTGAAAGATATCAAGCCCTATCTCGCCAAGCACTACGTCGTCGCCGATGACCGCACCGACCTCTACGCCTACTTCTTCGAGAAGGGCGTATCGGTGCTGAAATCCGGCGGACGGCTCGGCTATATTTCCTCGTCCACCTTCTTCAAAACCGGTTCGGGAGAAAACCTGCGCACCTTCCTCGCCGACGGCGTGGCGCTGGAGGCGGTGGTGGATTTCGGCGATGTGCAGATTTTCGAGGGCGTGACCACCTATCCGGCCATCCTCACTTTGAGAAAGGATGCGGACAGCCACGACGGCGATCTCGCTTTCCTAGCGATCAAGGACAAGGTTCCCGACGATCTCGAGCGCGCCTTTGTTCGCGGCGGTCAGACCATGCCGCGCGCGCGTTTGGGCAAAGGCTCATGGCAGTTAGAGGGCGACTCACTTGCCGCCCTCCGCGCCAAGATCACCACCGGCCGCAAGACGTTGGGCGAGGTCCACGGCGCACCGCTTTACGGCATCAAGACCGGGCTCAACGACGCCTTCGTCATAGATCGCGCCACCCGCGACGCACTCGTCAAGGCCGATCCGAAATCGGCCGAACTGCTCAAACCGTTCCTGCGCGGTGAGGACATCAAGCGCTGGCGCGTCGAGAGCGAGGACCTGTTCCTGATCAACACCCCCAAGGGCAAGGTCGATATCGAGGCCTATCCGGCGGTGCGCAATTGGCTGGCGCCGTTCCGCGACAGACTGGAGGCGCGCGCCACCAAACAGGAATGGTGGGAACTTCAACAGGCGCAGCTGGCTTATCAGGGCCGGCTGTCGGAGCCGAAAATTGAATGGCCCCACTTTCAGGACGAACGGTCGTTCACGCTGGATGATGCTGGCACTTTTCTGAACAACAAATGCTTCTTTCTTCCGACAAACGATTTGACGGTTTTGTCGCTGCTGAATTCGTCTTGCCTCTGGTTTCAGCTGTTCACATTGGCTCGGTCCAAACGCGGCGGATATATTGAGGCCGAGGCGCAATACGTCGGGCAATTATCCTTGCCGGACGTGTCGAACGAAGCGGCGGTGGCGTTGAAAGCTGCGACCCGACAATGCACGGATGCGGCCAGCGACCGTTTCAGTCGACAATCTGCAGTCCGCCGCCGCATCCTCGACCTCGCGCCGCCGGAGCATCGCAAGGTGAACGGCAGATTGGAGGCGTGGCACGACCTCGACTTCGCCGCCTTCCGCGCCGAGATCAAAAAGGCGTTCAAATCTGACATCCCACTGAAAGAACGCGGCGAATGGGAAGCCTACTTCGTCGAAAACGCCGCCGAAGTTGATGCGCTCAGCGCCCGCATCACCGCCGCCGAACGCGAGATTGACGCGATCGTCTATCGCTTGTTCGACCTGACGCCCGACGAGATCGCCCTGCTCGAAGCCTCCTTGGCCGGACAATATTAGGCGGGGGCGCCCCCTAGAACCCCGCGCCGATCGTCGCCAACCGCGACCGCATCTGTTTCAGGCGCAGATCGATTTCAGCCATGGTGCGGTTGAGCGCGCCCTCGTCGTCGCGCCAGACCTGGACGATGCGGATCCAAACGGCGGTCATGGCGAGGAGCCGCGGGGGCGTGGCGTCGACGCCGGCGGCCTCCAGCATGGCGCGGGCGGTGCGCGGCAGGCTGGGGGCGACACGCGCGGCGGCGAGGCCTCGATAGATCGATATCAGGGCGGTGCGGTGCGGCTCCATCGCCTCAACGCGGGCCATCACCGCGTCGAACAGGCGGTCGTGCGGGTCGTCCGACGCCGTCGCGGCGGTGGCCAGGGCGGCGGCGTCATAGCGGGCGTTCAGACGATCGAGCAGGGCGTCCTTGCCGTCGGCCAGAACAAACAGGTCGGCGAAGGGAACGTTCGCCTTTTCGGCGATCTGGCGCAGGCTGACGTCGCGCCAGGCGCCCTCGGTGGCGAGGGCGAGCATGGCGTCGATGGCGCTCTGAACGATGTCGCGCGTTTGCTTCATCCGCCCAGCTCCCGCGAGCGTGCGGCGGCGGCGGCCACTGTTCGCCTCATCAGGGGGCCCAGCCCGTCGGCGCCGATGAGGACATCCAGGGCCGCCTGGGTCGTGCCGTTCGGCGAGGTCACCTGCCCGCGCAGGGTCGCGGCGTCCTCGCCGCTGGTCTCCATCAGGACGGCCGCGCCGATCAGGGTGGCGCGGGCCAGGTCGCGCGCGGCGCGCGGTTCAAGCCCGGCCGCCTCACCGGCCGATTGCAGGGCTTCGACCAGGGCGTAGAAATAGGCCGGGGCCGAGCCGGAGGCCCCGGTGGCTGCGTGCATCAGGCTCTCGTCGGCCAGATCGACCACCGCGCCGAGCGGTTCGAACAGGGCGCGGGCGACGGCGCGCGTGGCGACGTCGGCCGCCCACACACTGGCGGCGCCCCGGCCGATGGCGGCGGCGGTGGTCGGCATGACCCGGGCGATCGATCGTCCGGCAAAGGCTTGCGCCAAATCCTCCGCCATCACCCCCGCGCAAATGGAGATGATCGTGGCGTCGTGCGCCAGCAACGGCGCCGTCGCCTCGGCCGTCGCCCGCCAGGTCTGTGGCTTGACGGCCAGGATCACGGTGTTGGCCTTGGCGAGGCCGGCGTCGGGACCATTCAGCGTCGCGCCCC
>JAYUBD010000437.1:0-5150 GCA_043740995.1 Caulobacteraceae bacterium
GTCGCGCCTTGCAAGGCATGTTCTCGCCGTCCGAGGCTCACCTCGGGCGGCGACGCCTTTGTCGTCCGCGTTGCAGATAGGAAGGCAGAAGATGCGCGCCCTGGGGCCAGGATCGGTTTCAAGCTTCCTGAAGGTCATTCTGGACGTTGTCCATCTGGTGCTGTGGGTGTGCGCCGCTGGCGTCACGGCGGCCGCCCTGGTGGTGCTGCTTCTCAGCTTCGAACCGACCCTGCTCGGGGGTCAGGTCGTCATCGACCGGCTTCATATCAAAGGCCCGTGGATCGGTCCGATCGCGGCGGCCACCCTGTTGGGGGCCGACCTGTATTTCGCCGGGGCCATCGTCATCGTCGGTCGCCTGCGGCGGATTTTCCGCACCCTGATCGCCGGCGATCCGTTTCATCACGACAATGTACGCCGCCTGCGCGTGATCGGCGGCGCGTTGGCCGCCCTTGAAATGGGCCGCTATGCGGTCGCCGCCCTGACCCATTTGGTGATCCACGGCCAAAGCCCGTTCAAGGTCAACGGCTCGATCAGCCTGACCACCTGGTTCGCGGTGCTCGCCATTGTGGTCCTGGCGGAGGTGTTCCGCGAAGGCGCCCGCCTGCGCGACGAAGCGGAACTGACGATCTAGGCCATGCCCGTTCGTATCCGCCTCGATCGATTGCTGCTGGAGCGCCGCATGTCGTTGACCGAACTGGCTGACCGGGTCGGCGTGACCATCGCCAACCTGTCGATTCTCAAGACCGGCAAGGCCCGCGCGATAAGGTTTTCCACCCTGGCCGCTCTGTGCCGCGAACTCGACTGCCAGCCGGGCGACCTGATGGCGTTTGAGGCCGGGCCGGCCGACAATCCGGAGGAAGACGGCGACCTGTAGGCCAGACGCAAAAATGGCCGCGCCGCTCGCGGCCAAAGGGCCAGGAGCGGCGCAGACCGCGCGGCGTTTCCGGGGGGGGAGGATCAACCGCGCACTCCACATAATGCACTGGGCGCGCGCCGGTTCCGCGGTCGACGGCCAACCCCGCGAATAGTTTTCGAAAGGGCGACGAACCGTGTCGAGGGCTTCAGATCACCCGATGGTCGAGCGCCTCGCCCGCCGACAACCGGCGACAGTTCTGGGCCGCCACCACCAGACTGCGCTGCAGGGTCTCGGGGGTCAACCATGCCAGGTGGGGCGCGACGACAATCTGGGGCAGGGCGAACAGCGGATGGGCGGCGGCGGCCGGCTCCTGGTCGAAAACGTCAAGGCCCGCGCCGCGCAGGCGTCCCGATTGCAGAGCCTCCAGCAGAGCCGCCTCGTCCACCAGACCGCCGCGCGCCGTGTTGATCAGGATGGCGCCGGGTTTCATCAAGGCCAGGGCCGACCGCCCAATCAGGCCGCGGGTCTCGTCCGTCAAGGGTGTGTGCAGAGAGACGATGTCCGCCTCGCCCAGCAGTGCCTCAAAACGCCTGAAGGCGCCCGGCGCGTCCGACTTTACCGAGCGGGCCGTATAGAGAACCCGCGCGCCCAGCGCCGTCAGAACCGGGGCCAGGCGTCGGGCCGAGTCGCCAAATCCCACCAGCCCGACCGTCCGCCCGCCGATCTCGCCGACGCCGTCCAACACCTCCGAGTCCGGCAGCCAGCCGCGGCCGGACCGGGTCAGAGCGTCGAAGTAAAGCGTTCGCCGCAGGACCGCGAGCATCAGCGACAGCGCCATCTCCGCTACCGCCTGGCTGTTGGTTCCCGGCATGTTGCAGACCGCGACGCCCGCCCGGGCGGCGGCGTCCAGGTCGATGGTGTTCACACCGACGCCCAGCTTCTGGATCAGGGCGAGACGCGGTGCGGCGGCGATCACGGCGGCGGTCACCGGCTCCTGCACATGCAGCAGCACCTCGGCCCGGGCCATGGCCGCCGCGAAGGCCGCCCGCTCGTCCTCCGCGATGATCTCGACGGCGTCACCGAACAGTTCGGCGATCTGGGCGCGAAACCCGGCGCTGGCCCGATATTGCAGGACAATATTCAATTCCGAGACCTTCGCAGGCTCGCCGCCACCGGCTTTGTGAAAGCCTCATTCCCCGCGAAGACGGCGTCAACACCCAGCGCCGCCTCGATCCGCAGGCCCTCGTTCCATTTGGCCATCCGCTCCGAGCGGGCGAACGCGCCGACCTTGAACTGGCCGGCGTCCCAACCCACCGCCAGATGGGTGATGGTGACATCCTCGGACTCGCCGGACCGCGCCGATACGATGGTCCCCCAGCCGAGCGCCCTCGCCGCGTTCAGGGCCGCCTTGGCCTGGGTGACCGTGCCCACCTGATTGACCTTGATCAGCGCCGCATTGCAGGCGCCGGCCGCCGCCGCGCGGGCGACCCGGTCAGCGGCTGTCACCAGCACGTCGTCGCCGACAATCTGCACCTGATCGCCCAGCGCCCGGGTGATCGCCGCCAGGGTCGCCCAATCGTCCTGCCCGGCAGGGTCTTCGATGGAGAGGATGGGATAGCGGGCGGCCCAACCAATGATCCGCTCGGCCATGGCGCCCCCTTCCAACGTCTCGTCGTCCAAGGCGAGGCGGTAGACGCCGTCTTCGCAAAACTCGTTGGCGGCGATATCCAATGACAGGAAGGCATCGACGCCCGGACGATAGCCGGCCCGTTCGATGGACTGGGTCAGGGTGTCGAGGGCATGTTCATTGGACGAAAATGCCGGCCACCAACCGCCTTCGTCGGCGACGCCGGCCAGCGGTCCGCGCGCCTCCATGAGCCGTCCCGCCGCGCGATAGACATCGGCGGCGATTTCCAATGCCCGGCGAAACGAACCCGCCCCCGGCGACATGATCATGAAGTCCTGCACATCCGTACGTCGGCCGGCATGCGCGCCGCCGCCGAAGATCTGGATTTCCGGCACCGGCATCCGGACGGGCCGACCCTCGGCCAAATATCGCCAGATCGGCTCGCCCGCCGCCGCGGCGGCGGCATGCAGGGCGGCCATGGACACCGCGACCAGGGCGTTTGCGCCCAGCCGGCTTTTATTCGGCGTGCCGTCAAGCGCGACCAGGAGGGCATCGAGGCCCGCCTGATCCGCCGCATCCCACCCGATCAGCGCGGGCGCGATCTCGCCGACGACATGACCCACGGCCCGCGTGACCCCAAGGCCGCCGAAGGCCTCGCCGCCGTCGCGCAGATCGACCGCCTCATGCGCGCCCCGCGACGCCCCGGCGGGGGCGATGGCGCGACCGACAGCCCCGCCCCGCAGCACCACCTCGGCCTCCACCGTCGGTCGACCGCGCGAATCCCACACCTGCCGCGCCTGGACCTGGGCGATGGCGCGTTTCATGCGGCCGCCAAAGCCTGCCGCCAGCGGCGCGCCAGCAAGTCGAGATCAAGCGCCGGCGCCGCGAGAAGACCATGAGCGCTGGCGCGGATGAAGGCCTTGTCCGTCGCATCCGTCAGGTAGGGCGCCGGCGATTTACCATCGATGCGGGCCAGCAACAGACCCGCGATCAGCGCCGCCGCGCGTCCGGCGAGGTCGGCGGCGGGCTCCCAATCGACGCCCGCGCGATACTGCGTCCACAACGCCTCGAAGGCGTCCAACACGGCCCGTGCGTGCGCTTTCAGCCAGACGGTCTTGAGCAAAAGGTGGGTGAGACAAAAGGCCAGGTCGAAGGCCGGATCGCCCCAAACCGTGCATTCGGCGTCGAGAAAAACCGGACCGTCCGGCCCCGCCAATATGTTCTTCGGGCTGATGTCGCCATGCACCAGGGCGGTTTTGCGGGTCATCAGGTCGCGGGCGAGGGCGCGCAAGCGCGGCGCCGCGGCGGCGTCGCGGTCGGCGACATAGAGCAAGAACGGCTCGACCCTCAAAGCCAGAAACAAGGCGTCGGTCTGGAACGCCGCGGCCAGGGCGGGCCGCGCGGCCGAGCTTGCGTGAATGCGGGCAAGATCCCGACCCACCGCCCCGGCGAAGCCGGCATCGACATGACCGTTCGCCATCTGGTCTTTCCAAACCGGATGGGTGTCGGGGGGCAGCAGGCGCATGGTGAACAGGTGTTCGGCCTCGCATTCAGCCAGCACTTCCGGCGCGAGGCGTGGATCGATGGCGCGGGCGAAAGCCAACCACCGCACCTCGCTCGCCGCCCGCTCCACGGGCGCCAGCCACTCGGCGGTCACCCGCAGGCGCGGCAGGCTTTGCTTCGCGACAAACCGGCGTCCGTCCTCGCGCTCGACCGCATAGACGTCGCACGATACCCCGCCGGCCATCGGCGTAAGCGTGGCGCACTCGCCCGGGGCCAGGAAACCGCAGCGCTCCAGCGCCGCCTGCAGGTCTTGCGCCTCGCCCATGATCGGGATCCCCGGGATCAGGCGGCCGTCAGGCCCCGATCGCCGCCTTTTGCAGGGCGATCAGATCGCTGATCCCACCGCGCGCCAGGCTGAACAGGGACTCGAACTCGTCCCGTGAAAACCCACGCTTTTCCCCCGTGGCTTGAATTTCCACAATGTCGCCCGAGCCGGTGAGCACGAAATTGGCGTCGGCCTCGGCATTGCTGTCCTCTTCATAGTCAAGATCCAGCACCGGCTCGCCCTGGTGGATGCCACAGGAAATCGCCGCCACGTGATCGAGGACAGGGTCGCGGGTGATCACGCCCTCGGCCAGCAGATACCGGGTGGCCAGTTTCAGCGCCACCCAGCCTCCGGTGATCGCCGCCGTCCGCGTGCCGCCGTCAGCCTGAACGACGTCGCAGTCCAAAGTGATTTGCCGCTCGCCCAAGGCCTTTAGATCGACGATGGCGCGCATCGAACGACCGACCAGCCGCTGGATCTCCTGGGTGCGCCCCGATTGTTTGCCCTGGGCGGCTTCGCGGCGGCCGCGGGTATGGGTGGCGCGGGGCAACATGCCGTATTCAGCGGTAACCCAACCCTGGCCGCGACCGCGCAGAAACGGCGGCACCCCCTCTTCCAGGCTGGCGGTGCACAGGACCCGGGTGTGGCCGAAGCTGACCAGGCACGAGCCCTCGGCATAGCGGTTGACCCCGGTTTCCAGGGTGACGGCGCGCAGGGCGTCGGGACGGCGTTCTGAAGGTCGCATGGGGACTTTAGGCTCCGGATGATCCCGCGCGCCTTGCGCCGCGAGAGGGCGGCCTTATCCTAAATCGAAAGGCGCCCGTCCATGACCAACCTGC
>JAYUBD010000438.1:0-5146 GCA_043740995.1 Caulobacteraceae bacterium
GAGCCTGCCGAGTGCGAAACGCAAGGCGCTCCAGATTGAGCACGCGCCGCACGCCTCGCACGGCGCGAGGATCATCAAGCTGGGCGACAAGACCTCGAACCTGCGGTCCTTGGCCGCCAGCCCACCGGCGGACTGGCCCCGTCAGCGCCGAGACGACTATGTGACCTGGGCGCGGCAGGTGGTGGATGGCTGCCGAGACGCCAATCCCTGGCTGGCGGCGCAGTTCGACGCGGCCGCCGAGGCGGTGTGAACCGGCACAGCGGGTACGCGGTTAACCACATTTTCCGCATCATGTTTTGCGATCCGCCCTCCCCGGCGACCAGGGAGGGCGGCGCGATCAACTCACTGGTGCGGTCGAGAAGACTCGAACTTCCACGGGTTGCCCCACAGCGACCTCAACGCTGCGCGTCTACCAATTCCGCCACGACCGCCCGTGGTGAGCCGGGGGGCGTAGCAAACGCGCCGCCTCTTGTGAAGCGCGCTTTGCATATCCCAGCCAATCGCCGCACATTGGCCGGGCATGAGCGACATCGGAAAAATCCGTTCAACGACTTTTTTGCGGCCCGATGGGCGCGCCGTCGAATGGGCGACTTCGCCGGGCCTGGTTGACTATGTCGAGGCGGTGGCGGCCATGGAAGCCCGGGTGGAGGACATCGGTCGGGGTGACGCGAGCGAGTTGGTCTGGCTGCTTGAACATCCGCCCCTCTACTCCGCGGGCGTCTCGGCCAAGCCCGCCGACCTGATATCGCCAGGGCGCTTCCCGGTGTTTCGCAGTGGACGCGGAGGTCAATACACCTATCACGGGCCCGGCCAGCGGGTGGCCTATGTGATGCTGGACCTGAGGGCGCGCACGCGTGATGCCCGGGGCTTTGTCATGGCGCTGGAAGCCTGGCTCATCGGCACGCTTGCCCGATTGGGCGTGGTCGGCGTCACCCGGGCGGGGCGTGTGGGCGTTTGGGTGGACCGCCCCGGTCGCGAGGACAAGATCGCGGCCATCGGCGTCAAATTACGGCGCTGGGTCAGCTTTCATGGCATCAGTTTGAATGTGGCGCCCGACCTAGGCCATTTCACGGGCATCATCCCCTGCGGCATCAGCGAGCACGGCGTCACCAGTCTGCGAGACCTTGGTCTATCGCCGGGTTTGGCCGCGACCGACATCGCGCTCCGGCAAGCCTTCGAGCCGGTCTTTGGATCCTGCGCGCCCGGAATTGCCCCGCTTCTCCGCACAGTCACGCATGCGCCTTAGGTCTCCGGGACGCGCCGCCGGTTGTCACTCCCAGGTCGCTTGTCTAGACAAGCGACTGCACAAAGAGGGACCCGCGCCCTGCCCGCACCGCCCGGCCCCAATCCCATGCGACTGATTGATCGTTATCTGTTTGGTCAACTCCTGGGACCCTGTCTGCTGGCGACCGCCGCGCTCACCGGCGTCGCCGTACTGAGCCAAAGCCTATCTGCGATCGGCGTCCTCGTAGATCATCGGCAAAGCTGGATGGTGTTCGGGAAGATCGTGGTCCTTGCCGTGCCGCAGTTGATCGTGCTGATCCTGCCGGTGGCGTTACTGGCGGCGGGCCTCATCGTTTTGAACCGCCTGCGCACCGAGCAGGAAATTGTCACCTGCTTCTCCGCCGGCATGAGCCGCTGGCGTGTCATTCGTCCGGCAATCCAACTGGCGACCGCCGCCACCTTGATATCGCTGGTCCTGACTTTGTGGGTGCAGCCATGGGCGTTCCGCGCCCTGCGTGACACGCTCGACCAACTGCGGACCGATCTGGTGACCACCATGATCAAGCCGGGACAATTCACCCATCCCGTCGCAGGGCTCACCGTCTACGCCCAGTCGGTGGACGATGATGGGGCCATCCACAATCTGTTCATCAATCGCGGAGCCGGCAAGGGTCACGATGTGACTATCACCGCTCAGGAAGGGCGTTTGGAGCGTCAGGGCGGGGTTGCCATGTTGATTATGCGCCACGGCGCCAATCAGGAATTTTCTCAGAGCGGCGTGCTCAACTTTCTCTCGTTCGATCAATATGTGTTCGATCTGCGTCCGTTCATGTCGTTGGATCGATCAGTGCACTACAAGCTGTCCGATCGGTACCTCCACGAATTGTTCTTTCCGGACTCACGCCAGGCGTGGGAGCGCGCCAACATCGCCAAAATGCTCGCGGAAGGTCATTCCAGGCTGGCGACACCCCTCTACAACATCGCCTTCATGGCCATGGCCCTGGCGGCGGTGATCGGCGGCGGCTTTAGCCGGATGGGGTATGGTGGCCGCATCGCGATGGCGGCGACGGCGGCCCTGTTCATCCGCACGCTCGGTTTCGCCATGCAGGCCGCCGCTGCTTCAACCCCCCTGCTGAACATCCTGCAATATCTTGTGCCGGTGATCGCGGTCGTCGGGTCATGCCTGATCCTGTTCGACGACTGGCGCGCGCGCGGCGCGGCGGGGACGGTCGCTGGACGCGAACCCCGATGAATGCCCCTCTGCGGCTTCAGACCTACGTATTGGTCCGCGCCCTCGGGGGTGTCGCCGCCGCCCTTGGGGTGGTCGCCTCGGTGATCGTCCTGGTGGACTTTGTGGAACTGTCCCGGACCCTTGGCGCGCGGGTGGACCTGGGATTTTTAGAACTTTTAAGCCTGACGATGATGCGTGTCCCGGCGGTGTTGATGCTTTTGGCGCCTTTCGTTTTTCTGTTCGGAATTATGGGGGCCTACGTCGCGCTGAACCGGCGGAGCGAACTTGTGGCGATGCGGGCCGCCGGCGTGTCGGCGTGGCGCTTTATCCTCCCCGCCGCCGGGGCTGCAACACTGATCGGGCTCGTTGCCATCACCGTCCTCAATCCCATTGCATCCGACTTGAACGCGCGGTTTGAGGAGAGCCAGAGCAGCCTGATCGACAGCGGTCACGGTCGAGAGATCTGGTTGCGCCAAGGTGGTAATGGTCGGCAGATCGTCATCCACGCCAAGACCCACGATACGGCGTACGACCGGGTGCGTCTCACCGGCGTTTCCCTGTTCGTGCAAAGCGTCGGACTGAGCGGCAACCTGGATTTTTCCCGGCGAATCGAGGCGGCGCAGGCCCTGTTGCTGCCGGGCTCCTGGCGACTGACGGATGTTAACGAAGCGATGCCGGGCGCTGAACTTATCCATTCCGAACAGCTGTCGATCCCTTCGACCCTGGATTCACGAACGGCCATGGAACGGTTTGCCTCGCCCGGGGCCGTGGCGTTCTGGGACTTGCCGGCCACCATCCGCGAGGCAGACCTCGCCGGATATTCCGCCGCGGCCTACCGCATGCGCCTGCAACAGCTGCTGGCGACGCCGCTGATGTTCTCGGCTATGACGATCCTGGCGGCGGCTTTTTCATTGCGCTTGACGCGCCTGGGCAATCTTGCCCGGTTGGCGGGCCTTGGCGTAGGTCTGGGTTTCGCGGTCTATTTTCTGGGGCAATTTTGCGCCGCTATGGGGAAGGCCGAGGTGATCCCGCCATTCGTGGCGGGCTGGGCGCCGCCCCTGTTGGCGCTTTTGTCGGGAGTCACGTTGCTTTGTTATACGGAAGACGGTTGAGCGGATGGGCGCTCACGCCAAGTATGGGTGGAGTTTTATGACGGGCAGCGAGGCTTGGATTTGACGTCACCGATTCGCCATCCCGGCAATCCGGCGCGATTGGGCATGGGGATCGCGGGCGCCTTGCTCATCTGCGGTCCGGGCGCTGCGCAGATACGCCATGTCCGCGCCCAGGTCGGTTTACCTCCCGTCATGGCGCAAGCGACGCCGACCGCGGACCCGGTGAGCGATGGCCTGTCGGGGGGGGGCTTCTATCTCGAAGCCGACACACTGACGACCGACCAGGACAACCACCAGGTTGCGGCGCGCGGCGGTGTCGAGGCCCGTTACAAAGGTCGTGTGCTCCGCGCCGATGCGGTGGACTACGATTCGGGCACGGGAATCGTCAAAGCACACGGCCACGTTCAAATCCTCGCTCAGGACGGGACGGCGCAATTTGCCGACGATATCACCCTCGACAAGTCGCTAAGCGATGGCTTCGCGGTCGGCTTCGCCGCGCGAATGCAGGATAATATCCAGATCGCGGCGGCCACGGTGACCCGCCGTAATGCGACGATCACCGAGTTTGATCGCGTCATCTACACGCCATGCCCGGTCTGCGCCGCAGGCGGGAAATCGCATCCCACCTGGGCGATCCGCGCGCGCCGCGTGGTGGAGGACAAGAGGCGCAAGATCCTGGTGTTCCATGACGCCGTGGTCGAAGTGGCTGGATTCGGCGTGCTTTATCTGCCCACATTATCGACGCCCGACCCCTCGGCGAAACGCAAGTCGGGGCTATTGCTTCCGGTGCTGACCATCGCGGGCAAGCGGGGATTCAGCTACGAACAGCCCTATTATCAAATAATTTCCCGGTCTGAGGACATCACGGTAACCCCTCAATTTAACAGCCGTGTGTATCCTTTTTTGAATGTTGACTGGAACCGACGATTCTATTCCGGCGCGCTGGATGTCCGGGCCGGCTACACAAATGATCGCGATTTCGATTCGAATGGCGAGCGCTTTGGCGCCCAGACCTCGCGTAGCTACATCCTGGCCAGCGGCGCCTTTCGTCTAAGCCAGGCCTGGCAGTGGGGCTTCACCGCCGAGCGCGCTTCCGACAAGTTGATCTTCGACAAATATTCTGTCCCGGAGGTGTTCATCGATCGAGGTTTGTACGCCGCCGACAGTCGTCGGCTGATCTCCCAGATCTACGCCGTGCGCCAGGACAATCACTCCTATTTCTCGATCGCCACGATCAATGTGCAGGGCGTGCGGACGGGGGACGATCAGAGCGCCTTTCCCACGGTCGCGCCCCTGATCGAGGAACGCTGGGAGTTGCCGAACGCAATGCTGGGCGGGCGGCTTCGGATCGACGCCAGCGCCGTGGCGTTGACCCGGGATCAGCCCGCCTCGGGCGTCATCAGCATTGATTCGCGACCGGTTCCCAGAGTCGACAGCCGGCGCGCCACCCTGCAGGCCGACTGGCAGACCACCTACACCCTGGCGGGCGGTCTTCGCCTGCAGCCCTTCGTCAATGGCCGCGCCGATCTTTACAGTCTCTCAAACCTGACTTTTGGTCCCTCCAACACCACCATCGCCC
>JAYUBD010000439.1:0-5142 GCA_043740995.1 Caulobacteraceae bacterium
CTTTGGACATGATCGGGTTTCCTGCTTTGACGCGAACTGCGCAAGGGACAGTCCCAAACTCCGAACCCCGGCGCCTTGATCTGGCGCAACTTCAATGGATAAGCGCTCGGATCCACGTCCTTGGCCTACACCGAAGCGGGCGACGGTAACGCCCAGGACCGAGGCCGCTCATTGGTGCGACACAGACCTTAGCGCGGGCTGCACTACGGCTAAGGGCGCTAGAGATCAGGACGCGCGTTTTTCGGGCGGCCTATCGCTGCGTCTCTTCGACCGAACCGTCAGCGGCCTCCATGCTCCTGCCGCCTGGTCTCGACTGGACCGCAAGCCGAGGTAGACGCCGAACAGCGCAAAAGCGCCGGAAAACGCGATGATGACACAGCCGATGATCGCCACGCCGCGCTCCGCCGCCGGGTTTTGCGCGCCGTCGAACCCGGTGATGGAGGCGATGATTGCGACGAGGGCGATTGCCAGGGTCAAAGCGATTCGCAGCAGCGGGACCATGACGTGACACCAGTTGACACGCCCAGTCTCTTCCAACCCCTTCGCCGTCGCCTTGAGCGAGATCAAACCACAACCGCGATCACTATTGAGGTCGATCCACTAAACGCAACCCTTGATAGTAGGCGGCACACGTTTCCACGACCGTGCGCGCTCCCTCGCGCCGGTCGGCGTGGGCGAGCCGGTCGACGAGGCCGGGGTCGAACACAACGGCTGAGACGGTCGTCGGGCCGGCCGAGTGGGATGACTACGAAGGCCATGACGGCGGCAAAGAGGGCCCGACCGCCTATCACCGCGCCGGCGATCGCGGGCCAGGATTTACCGGTTTCGGGAGATAAGTCGGTCATGGTCTCAACCCCCGCCCAGCCGGCGCGCCATAGCGCCAGGCGCGTGCATCGCTAAGCCGTGCAGGATCGGAAATCCGTAGGCCGGCGCCATCAAATCCGCCACGCAGAGGTTCCAGAACCAGAAGCCGTTGAGAATGGCCGGAATGTGGGTGGGCGGATGGACGGCCAGGGCGTAGCGGAACGGCGGCGGCGCGGTTTCCGCGGTTCCGCGCCGCAGGGACGCCAGATTGCTGATGAAGAGGCCGGCGCTGACCAGCAGCTTCACGCCGCCGACCAGAGAGACGGTCCCCCACGGGCCCCGGGGGGCGATTCGCGGTTCGGCATATTTAAACGCCGCCGCCCGGCGCCACTGACCCTGCAACCCCAGGGCTTGCCACGGAAGGGTCGCTACGATCATGCCGACCGCCCAAAACCACAGCGGCAGGTTGAGCGGCTGTGGCGAAGCGAAGGCCCGGCCCCGCAAAGTCGGCCAGATCCCGTAAGCTGCGGCGAACTACATGATCACCACCGTTCCGCCGAAGATCAGGTGGAAATGCGCCGTCACCCAGGATGGGTTGTGCACCATCGCGTTCATGGCCAGGCTCATATTGACCATCCTTCCCAAGCCGCCGAACCGCAGCCTGACGATGGCCAAACCCGTCGCCAGCACCACGGACCGGTCCCACGGCAAGGCTGAGATCCAGCCGAACAGGCCCGGGGCGCCGCGCGCGCGCGGCAATTTCCAGGGACGCGAGGACGGTGTTGCCGTGCAACGTGGTCGTGCAGGAATTCGCGCCGGGCCTCTGCGAAGTGGAGCCCATCGATCCGGTGGCATCGATGGGCGCGATCGACAACCCCAAACTACTTGAAGCCGCGAAGGCCGTCGCCGCGCGGCTGCAAGTGGTGATCAACGCGGTGGAGACAGTTGCTTTGTCGCCGTTTTGATCGAAATCAAGGCGCTCGCCGGGTAAAGCGGTTCAGATTTCCTCTGGATCGGGGCGGTCATCCTGGCTCCGCGAACGGTGACGGCGGCCATGGCGACGACCTACAGCCCCAACGACTTTCATCCCCATAATTCCTTTGATGGCGGGCGCCGCCCGGGGTCGCGCGGTCGGCTGTTGGCGATCGGCGTATCGATGCTGGTTCACGGCGCGATCTTCGCGGCCTTGTGGACCGCAAAGTTCAACCTGCCGTTGCAAACCTATTCGGACCAGACGACCGAGGTGGCGCTGGTGCGCCCGCCACCGCCTCCTCCGCCGCCACTCGCGGCGGCAGCCCCGGCGCGGCATAGGGCGCCGCCGATCGTGCAACCGCGGCGCCCCGCGGCCACGCCGATCGGCGTCGTCGCACCCGCGCCGCTGAACATCGCCCCGGTCGCCAAGCCGACCCTGCCCCTCCTCGCGCCGCCCGTCATCACGGTCGCCTCCGCCTCACCGACCGCGCCACCGCCGACCAAACCAACGGTAATCACCCAGCCGCACTGGCTGCGCATGCCGGGCAACGCCGATGTTGATCGCTACTATCCGGAACGCGCCCTGCGCCTGGGCGTGAGCGGGCGGGTCATGCTGCGGTGTGTGGTGACGGTGAAAGGCACGGTCGACCGGTGCGCGGTCGTGGCCGAAAATCCGCCCGATCAGGGCTTCGGCGCCGCGTCGCTCCAGCTTTCACGCCTGTTCGCAATGAGCCCCGAAACCCGTGACGGCCTGCCCGTCTACGGCGCCGAAGTGCTGTTTCCGATCCGCTTCGCCTTGTCGGACGGGTGAGAGTGTTGAGGGGGGATAGGGCGGTCCGACGCGATTGCACTTTGGTCTGGTGGCTGAGCAGCACGTAGCACGCGTCACTGGCGCCCACGACGACCCTTGGGGCGGCGACGACGTCATGCCGTGTGAAGGCGGCCAGCGGCCCTGTCAAAGCAAATGAGTACAGGCGATTTGGGGACGAAAATTGTCGTCTCCCTAGAAGAATTTTCACAGGAAGATCAATAGCCGTACCCGCATCCGATAACGCGAAGTGATCAGCATAAAATTTGCTTTGACAGGGCCGCTGGAGGGGTTCGACTACGTCTGGGCGACCGTGGGTTGAACTTCAAGAGTCACGCCTATCCAATCCGCGCGGAGGTGCTGCTCCTGATTACCGGACAGCACATCAACGACTTGGCGATCTGGACCACTGGCCTGCTGGGGCGTGGTCTCCCCGCCGGATTATCCTGGCTTCACCCTTTTACAGGGGGTGAGGCGGCTTCTATTTCGCCGCGATGGGCTGCCGTTCTGCGTCAGCCACCACCTTGAGCGCGACGATCAGGCTGGACGGATTGACGCTGATGGAGTCGATCCCCCAACCCACTAGGGCGGCGGCGATCTCCGGATAGTTCGCGGGCGCCTCGCCACAGATACCGACATGCCGGCCATTGCGCTTCGCTCCCGTAACCGCCAGCCGCAGCATCTCAATCATGCCTGGATCACGTTCGTCGAAATCGAAGGCTACGATTTCGGAGTCGCGGTCCACGCCCAGGGTGAGCTGGGTGAGGTCGTTTGAGCCGATCGAGAAGCCGTCGAACAACTCGGCGAAGGCGTCGATCCGGATCACATTGTTCGGGATCTCACACATGACGAAGAGCTTCAGCCCGTTCTCGCCCCGCTTCAGCCCATGCCGCTCCAAGGCCGCGATCACGCGCCGGGCCTCCTCCTCGCGGCGGACGAACGGCACCATGATCCTGAGATTGACGAGGCCCATCTCCTCGCGCACCCGGCGAAGCGCTGCGCATTCGAGGGCGAAGCCGGCGGCATAGGCTGGATGGTCGTAGCGCGAGGCTCCTCGGAAGCCCAGCATCGGGTTCGCCTCCTTGGGCTCGAAACCGGCTCCCCCGATCAAGCCCGCGTACTCGTTGGTCTTGAAATCCGAGAGCCGGACGATCACTGGACGAGGATAGAAGGCGGCAGCGATCGTCCCCACCCCTTCCGACAGGCGCTCGATGAAGAAGTCCCCCGGCTGTGCATAGCCACGAGTGGCTCGCGCGATCGCCGTCCTGTCTTTCGCTGCGACGACCTTCGCGGGCTCGGCCAGCGCCATCGGATGGATGCCGATTTGCTCCTGGATGATGAATTCCATCCGCGCAAGGCCGACTCCGGCGCTGGGCAGCATGGCAGTACGGAAAGCCAAGTCGGGATCGCCAAGATTGACCATGACCTCGGTCTTCGGCTTGGGCAGGCTGTTCAAGTCAATCGCCGTGCTCTCGAAGGGAACGGCGCCCTCATAGACCCGCCCCACGTCACCTTCCGCGCACGACACGGTCAACACCGCCCCGGTGGCAAGCTTGGACGTCGCATCGCCGGTCCCGACGACCGCCGGCACCCCGAGCTCGCGCGCCACGATCGCCGCGTGGCAGGTGCGCCCACCACGATTGGTGACAATCGCCGCGGCCGTTTTCATCACTGGCTGCCAGTCTGGCGTAGTGGTGTCGGTCACCAGAACCTCACCCGGGCGGAAAGCTTCCAATTCGCCGGCGGTGGAGACGACACGGGCGATTCCCGTCGCGACCTTTTCGCCGACCGCGCGTCCGGTCACGAGGACCTGACCGGACCCTTTGATCGCGTAGGTTTGGAGGGACTGCGCCGCCCGGCGCGAGGCGACCGTCTCCGGCCGCGCTTGGACGATGTACAGTTCGCCGTCCTCACCGTCCTTCGCCCACTCGATGTCCATCGGGGTGGGACGTCCGGCCTTCAACGAATAGTGGTCCTCGATCGCGATGGCGTAGCCAGCCAGAGTGAGGACATCCTGATCGGAAATGCAGAACCGACCCTGCTCATCTTTCGACGTTAGCTTGTTCCGGGTCGTCGCGCTTCCCTTGCGATCGCCGGCGTAGGTCATCCTGAGCTGCTTGGCGCCCAGCCTGCGCCGTAGCACCGCGCGAAACCCCTTCCGGAAGGTCGGTTTGTGCACATAGAACTCGTCCGGATCGATGGCGCCTTGAACGATGTTTTCGCCAAGGCCGTAGCCACCAGTGACGAAGACGACGTCCCGGAACCCGGTTTCGGTGTCTAGGGTGAAGATCACACCGCTCGAACCGGTGTCCGAGCGCACCATCTTCATCACGGCCACCGATAGATACACCTTGAAGTGGTCGAAGCCGTTATCGAGGCGATAGCCGATGGCCCGGTCGGTGAAAATCGACGCAAAGCACCGCCGGCATGCTTCGACGAGCGCAACATCCCCCCTCACATTCAGAAAGCTTTCGTGCTGACCGGCGAAGCTAGCGGTTGGCAGGTCTTCAGCGGTCGCCGAGCTGCGCACGGCGACGGACAGCTCCCCTGCGCATTGT
>JAYUBD010000440.1:0-5117 GCA_043740995.1 Caulobacteraceae bacterium
TTGCGATGACCGATGCTGAGCAAACCGCGCGGACCTTCAAGACCGCCTGGTTCGCCAAGGCGGCGCGCAAGGCGCTGATCGACGACGCGGAACTTTGCCGGGCCATCGCGGAAGTGCGGAAAGGTCAAGCCGACGACCTCGGCGGGGGTGTGTTCAAGAAGCGCCTCGATAAGAATAGGAGCCGGAGCATCATCCTCGCCAAGGGGCGCGCGTATTGGGTTTACGAATTTCCGTTCGCAAAGAAGGACTGAGATAACATCGACGACAAGGAACTGGCGGCCATTCGCAAGCTACCTGGGACCTATGAGGCGTTGGACGATCAACAGCTAGATCGACTCCTGAAAGATGGAGATTTTACGAAGATTTGCCATGACTGCTAAGCGTAAGTTCAACAGCGATGCCTTTGAGGCCATCCATTCGTCTGCCTCGGCACTGTTCAAAGTAGGCGCGATCGACAAGGCGACTATGCGCGATTTCGATGAAACCTGCCTGGCCGTCACGCCGACCATCGCGCCGGCGGCGATCAAGCAGCTCCGCGAAAGCAACAAGGTCAGTCAGCCCGTGTTCGCCCGCTACCTCAACACCAGCGAAAGCACGATTGAGAAGTGGGAGACCGGGGCCAAAAAGCCGAGCGGAGCCGCCCTGAAGCTGCTGGCCATCGTCCGGAAGCACGGGCTCCAAATTCTAGCATAGCCCTTGTGGCCAGGCGGGGTCCGCAGTTTCACCGGCTTCGCCGCGCGCAGGAGCCGGTCCAATTCTCCATGCCGCTGCGCGAGTTGTCGGCGGATCGCGGCTAAGGGCGCAAGAAGGGGCGCTGTGGCCGAAAAACAGGGCCGCCAGAGGGCTGCGCGGGTCGGAGTAGATTGTCGTGATGTCAGGCCATCTTTGAGGGTGCGACCGACAGCTCCGCCCATGCCGTCCACGTTCCGATCGCGTACGCCGCGCCGTAAACGAGCACGACGGTCGAACTCCAGATGACGAAGGTATCCACGAGCTGAGGCTTTAGCAGGAGGATCGGGAACAAGAGCAGGCCGCGCAGGAGAAAGATGGCGGTAATGACGACCAGGCCGGTCCTCAGCAAAGGCAGGCGTCGGATCAGGCCCGCGCCGGAGAAGGCGTAGGCTGCCCAGAGCGCTAAAATGCACGCGATGACGACCGTGATTAGGGCGGGTGTGGCGGAACCTCGTTCGGCCGCGCGCGCCATGCCCTCGCCTGCGCCAAAAAAGCGATACCAGGCGGGGCCGCCGACGATGATGGTTAGATGAAGAAGCGCGGCAAGGGCGCTTAGAACGCCGCCGGCAATTAGCCACGGATTGCGTTGCATGCCGACCCCCGCTGACCTCACAGCAGCCTCTTTTAGCACGAGCTTGGCCTTTAAGCCAGATTGAAGAGGCTGCGGAAATGGCCGTCAGGTGAAGTAGGGGCGTGACAACGGGCTGAGTTGCTGAATCTGTCGGGGATCCTCTGATTCGCGAGAGGACGGTTTTGATGGATGGGACGGCGGATGATGACGGGGCTTTCGGCGGTCGTTAAAGGGCGCCCCGCCACCTCGGCATGGAATTCACGGAATTCACGCTCTAAGCCCAGGTAATAGGCGTCGAGAAGTCCAAAGAACACAATGAACGCCAGCGCGTATAGCAGTGTCGCCGGCGCATGTTACTGGAAGGAGAGGGCGGTCACGCCCGCGCAGATGGTGACGGTGAAGTTTTTGATCGTCGCCGAAAACCAAGACACGCGTCCGATGATGCCCTGGATCATGTTGAGATGAGCCAAGCGCATTTGCGCCTGGATCATGTTGAGATGAGCCAAGCGCATTTGCGCGCAAATTTCGGGGGAGAGCGGCGTCGCGGTTGCTGTCATGGGGCCGGGTGAAGCGCCTCGCTTACCGCCGCAGGGTTTTGTCCAATCACGACCAGGTAGGCGCGCGCCGCCGCGTCAGGGTCTTTGCGACCCTGTTCCCAATCCCTTAGCGTGCCGACCGGGATCTGAAAGCGCGCCGAGAATTCTTCCTGCGAGAGCTTGAGGGCGCGACGGATCACGCGAACCTGGGGTCGGCGCGGCAGGCGGTCCATATCTTCGGGTGTAGGGGCTTCGCGTCAGGATCGCGAACGGCAGCGGTGTGCCGCTCCGCCGACGTCATGGCGTCAAAGCGGCCCCAATCGTGCTTGGTCGGCTCAGTCGTTTTCTTCATGGTAGCGTCGGTATTCATATGTCGGTTGACCAACACGGCGGGCGACATTATTATTCACATACGTATGTGGAGGAGGCCCGATGACCACGCTGAAACTGACGGCTGTTGGCACGTCCACCGGCGTCGTCATCCCGAAGGAGATGCTGACCCGTTTGAACGTCGGCAAGGGCGACGTGCTCTACGCCATCGAAACGTCCGACGGTAGCTATCGCCTGACACCCTACGATCCCGACTTCGCCGGAAAAATGGACAAGGCCGATGAGATCATGCGGCGGTATCGCAATACCCTGCATGTTCTGGCGAAATGAGGCCATGGATCTGGATCGATGCGCGCGACGCGCGCGCGGTGCATGATCGCTCCCTGGTGCTTCACGGCGGCGCCGCTGGCCTGCGCGACGCCGGGCTGCTGGAATCGGCGCTCGCGCGGCCCCAACAATTGGAGGCCTACGGCGAGACCGTGGACGTGGTCGACCTGGCGGCGGCTTACAGCTCGGGCCTCGTGAAGAACCATCCTTTCATCGATCGCAACGAGCGCGTTGGGTTCGTGGTCGGGATCCTGTTTCTAGAACTTAACGGCGCGCGGTTCACCGCCAGCGAGGAGGCAGCTACCCAAGCCGTGCTGGGCCTCGCGACCGGGACCCTCGATGAGGCGGGATACGCCGCATTTCTGCGGGAGAACATCAGACATGAGTGACCTCATCGTCGCCCCCGCCGCGCCGTCGCTCCCGACCCTCGTCGCGGCTGCCGGCGAGGGCGCTCAGCTCCGCATTCTCGAATTCTTCGCCGCCTCGATCCGCAACGCTCATACCCGTCGCGCCTATGCCGGAGCGGCGGCGGAATTCCTTGCTTGGTGCGAGGAGAGGGGGGTCGCGTCGATCACGGCGATCCAGCCGCTCCACGTCACCGCCTACATTGACGGCTGCGGCCTCGCATCCGATCCTAAGGGCGCGCTATTCCGGACGATCGGACGGGGGAGGGCCGTTCTGACCAAGACGCCACTCCCGCAAGCCAATGCCTACGCCATGATCGGCAGGCGGGCACTGGCCGCCGGCATCGGAACCAAGATCAGCAATCACACTTTCCGCGCTACCGGCATCACCACCTACCTCAAGAATGGCGGGCAGCTAGAGGTAGCCGCCGCGATGGCCAACCACAGTTCCACGCGCACAACCCAGCTCTATGATCGGCGCTCTGACCAGGTCAGCCTCGACGAGATCGAAAGGGCGCGGATTTGACGGACAACCCGTGGCGCGGTTCATCGTGGCCACCGGTCGTTTCACCCAGCCAGTCCGGGCTGCGCTCGTGCGGCGCCGCCCCGACCAACTAGCCGCTGGGTGCCTGGGCAACCCTCCGCGCTCCGACAAAAGCGATAGGATCAGCCATGGATTCCGCAGAGGTTCTCACCCCATCCGACCTGACTACGGCGCAACCGGTGAAGATCGTCTACCTCGACCAGAACAGGGTTCGTCCCGGCAAAGGCACGTAGTGCGACATGAGGGTTTCGAGAAACTATTTCAACATATAAGGAATCCGGAATGTTATCCCTCCAAAATGCCCACTTCTACCGGGCCACGGTTTGGTGGGATGGCGGTGCGGTAACAGAAAAGGCAACGTTTGAAGGCGTCGGACAACGCCGGCGTAGGCCCCATGGCGCTCGGACCAGGGCCTCAGCCCGCTTTTAATCTGCCCCCGCCCCTGCGGACCAAAAATTACTCAACGACGCGAGCGACGTTCGTCGTGAAGAATACTATGTTGCATTACGTACCTTTGCCGGGATTTACCCAGAAATCCACCAAGGCATCCAGCGGCCCCCGCAGTGAAGCTCCCTCCCTATCCGGTCGGTCACGATCGCCAGACACCCCTCCCCCAGGAGCGCCAGCCGAATTTTTCCGGTCTCAAGCCTACGGTCGGGCTACGCCCTCCCTTCGGCTCGAGACCGGAAGCGGCTCTCTCATCCTGATTGTCGCGCGGCAACTGATCACCGTCTCGTCGACCAGGCGTCGGCCAAGGCGGATCATCAGCCGCCGCGCCGGCCAGTTGGCCATGTACAGGAGGAGATCGAACCACTGCTTCATGAAGGCCAGCGGGTCGCACTTCAGGTCGCCCCGTTTGTAGTTGTTGGCGAAGCTCGTCGCCGTGATCCTGGCGCGCGAGGAAATGCCGCGCAACGATTCGCGTCACCCGCGCTGAGCGGGCGATCAATCGCCTGGAACTCGCAATATTGAAACTCGCTCATGTCGGGTGGGGCTTTGGTCAGGAGGGGGGCGAAGATCACCGCCGGTTTCCAGGGTTCGCAAAGCCTCGGCAAGCGGAGGCTCGGCGCCCGCCTGCCGTTCGAACGAACCCCCTGGACCCTCGGCGTCTCGCCAGCACGGGACTTCCGTTGACCATCGGACCTCCCTGGATAAACGTTTTTGCAAGAATGTATCCAAGGAGATTTTGAACGCAGTTGGGTAAATGGGGCAATAGTCTCGCCATCCGCCTCGCGGCGGTGGTCGTCACGGTGCAGGATCTCAAGAAAGGCGACGAGGTCGCGATTCACCTCGCCGACACCCGCGAACTCGCCGTGGCGCGCAAACCCGGCGGTGAAAGCCGAGCAGGCGGAAGAGATAATTCGCGGCGGCGGTGGGATCAGTGGTCAGGTGCTCAGCGAACTCGTCAACGTCGCCCGCCCACAAAATGCGGGTGTCGTGGGGGGCATTCACACATTGCTGCGCGGCCTGCTGACCGTTCACGCCGTCGCCGTGGATACGCTCGAGCGCGGATTGGTCCTGGCCCGGCGCCACAATCTCTCGACTATGACGCCACGATTCCCGCTTCGGCTCTCTAGACCGATTGCGGCATATTATGGCCGGAAGAAATGCAAGCCGGGGTGCCGCTGGACGGACAGTTGCCTATCATCAACCCGATTGTCGCGACGTGATGA
>JAYUBD010000441.1:0-5102 GCA_043740995.1 Caulobacteraceae bacterium
AGCCAGGGATGTCTGCCTGGTCCGGCGCTTCACACCCGATAATGATCCCGCCGAAGGCCGGCTGGCGCGGCGCGGTGAGCGTTGGTATTTCGACTACGAACAGGAGATCGGCACCGATGATGAGCCCATCTTCCGCCTGGCGGAACACCGGTTTGTGGTTGGAGAATATGTGACGATCACCGATGAAACAGGCCGACCGCTGACCTATAAGGTGGTCGAGGTGGGCGCGACCTGAACCGGTAGAATGGTGGACCGGCAGCTAGCCCTATCGACCGACGTTCCGGCGAAGCAAGGCATCAGCCTCATGGCGTAGATCATCATGAGCTTCGTTCCGGGCCAGGATCGAGGCCACGACGAGAGGACCGCCAATCGGCCCGCGCGCCATATATCCGGCGGTCCGGTAGCCGTGCGGGCCGATCTTATCGGAAGCCAGGATATAGCTGTAGCGGAGCCCGGAACCCCGTTCATCAATACGAATTTGCGCGCCCGAATCATCCGCGTTCACAACGACGCCAGCGTGCCCAGGTCCTCCACCCACAGTGACTTCCGCCGCCCCTTTTGAGCTGCTGGCGCGCTCATCGGCGTTTACATGTACGCCCATGGCATCGATTTTCGCCTGACCATTCCCTGCACTGTGGATATGGACGCCCGGAAGATCAATATCCACGCGGTCATGGCCGCCGGCTCCCGTAGGCGGTCCAAGATCGCTTGGATGCACTTCGGATTTGAGTTGCGCCTCGATCGGCGCGAGGGCCGATCTGGCGTCCTGGCCCACCAAGCTGACAATCTGCATCGTCACCTGCGTGCCGTCGCCATCCGTGTACGTGCAGGTTTTTTGGTCGGGGGCGGTGCTCTTGAGGTTCAAATCGCCCTGACGTTCGGGACAATCAAGCGCTGCGACCACCCTGAGCGGTTCTCCGGAGCGCCGGTTTGGATGGGGCGGTGTGCAGGCTACGATTCCGAACGTCGTTACCCCAAGAACGCAGACGCACAACGCCCTTTTCCTGCGGAGCGAGAGCCCCGAAGACGCAAGTTTATCGACATAGGTCTCTGATCCGTGCATCACCCACCTCCTTGAATGTGGAAGGATGGTGTCCAACCCGGCTCGCGCGGTCCAGTGAATTTACGGTAAGCCGCCGTCCGTGGGAAACCGGACGGCGGGCTACCGCCTAGTTTTGACCGGGCCGAGCCCCTGATCCCTCGCGCCGCGCGAGGAAAGCCAATCGTTCAAACAGGTTAACATCCTGTTCATTTTTCAACAGCGCGCCATGAAGCGGAGGGATCAACTTTGTCGGATCCCGTTCCTTAAGGACAGTCTCATCAATATCCTCAACCATCAGGAGTTTCAGCCAGTCGAGGAGCTCAGACGTCGATGGTTTTTTCTTGAGACCGGGAACCTTGCGCATATCATAGAAAATACGGAGAGCTTCCGAGACAAGTTTTTGCTTGATCCCCGGATAGTGAACATCAATAATCGCACGCATCGTTTCCTCTTCCGGGAAACGGATATAGTGGAAGAAGCAGCGGCGCAAAAATGCGTCCGGTAGTTCCTTTTCATTATTCGACGTAATCAGCACAACGGGACGAATTTTTGCCTTTATGGTCTCGTTCGTCTCATAAACATAAAATTCCATGCGGTCGAGTTCTTGAAGAAGGTCGTTGGGAAATTCGATGTCGGCCTTATCAATCTCATCGATCAACAGAACGGGCCGCTCCGGGGCGTCGAAGGCTTCCCAAAGCTTGCCTTTCTTGATGTAGTTGGACACGTCCTTAACCCGCTCGTCACCGAGTTGGCTGTCACGCAGGCGCGTCACCGCCTCATATTCATAGAGGCCCTGCATGGCCTTGGTGGTCGATTTAATATGCCAGGTGATAAGCGGAGCATCGAGAGCCTTGGCGATCTCATAGGCCAGCACGGTCTTTCCCGTGCCGGGTTCTCCCTTGATCAACAGGGGACGTTCCAGGGCGATCGCCGCGTTCACCGCGATCTTGAGATCGTCGGTCGCGACGTAGTCGCGCGTGCCTTCAAAACGCTTACTCATCCAATGGCCTCCCCGGGAGTGGCGATTCGCCACTCGAACGCTTGTTCAAGTCCCGTTTCACCGTAATCGGCTCGCGGTGACATTCAAGCGCGTTGAAAGCCTTTGCGCGGCATAACGCAATCGAAAGATCAATCAGCGCCGGAGTTGATCGAGACCGGGTCGCTGGCGGGGAAGGATTCAGCGAGGCCCTCATCGAGGCGTTCCTCGACCGACCGCGAGGGGTGGATGACCGGAACGCCAACGACTCGATCGCTGGATTTGCCCCTCGCTTTCGCCGTGACGAAACTCTGCCCCTGATAGTCCGAGGCCGTCTCGTCCTCCGTGGAAACCAAGTCTCCCTCATCATCGAAATTCAACGCGGCGTCCTCGCCCTCTCGGTCGTCATCGTCAATTCCGTCGTCGCGCTCCAACATTCGGTCCAGTTCGGTTTCGTCAATCTGGTCGGCGGCGAGATCGGCTGCATCCTCGACTTCGGTGTCCAGCTCGTCATCATCGGCGTCATCGTCCGCCGCCGTGACGTCCAAAACGTATGGGGCTAGGTCTGGCTCGGCGATCATCTCGCCATCGGGCGTGGTGTTGGTCTCATCGAACACCTCGGCGAGGTCCTGCGATTCAAAATCTCCGTCGGTTCCGGCGCTCATAGCGATATCCTTTCGGGACACAGGAACAACGCTTTGACCTCAGCCGCGTTCCGCTCCGGTGAAGTCATGGGCCGGCGGGCCCGCCACAAACGACCGAAACCGGCGTAACAGATCGAGCTTCGTCTCGCCGAAACGGACAATGTCGGTGATGGTCTCCGACCGGGCCAGCACCGCCAAAAGGCAGGGTAATAAGACCTTGGCAAGCGGATACACCACCTTCCCCTGTTGCCGGACGTCCGGCAAATCCTTGAAATTCCTCAAAAAGACAATCTCGCCGAAAGCCCCGTCCTTCGTCCGCCGTCCCATCCGTCAAAACCGTCCTCTCGCGAATCAGAGGATCCCCGACAGATTCAGCAACTCAGCCCGTTGTCACGCCCTTACTTCGCCTGACGGCCCAGCTCCGGTGAATAGGGGCGCAGACAGGCGGCGTGAACGACATTATGAAATACGAAAGGAGTGTGACTGTGCCCCAACTTGCTTCTGCGCGCCTGATTCTGGCCAGCGCCAGCCCTCGACGTCTGGATCTGTTGGCCCAGGCGGGCTTGACGCCCGACCGGGTCGATCCCAGCGACATTGATGAGACGCCCTTGAAGAACGAAACGCCGCGTCTCGCCGCCTTGCGACTGGCATCGGCCAAGGCCGAGGCGGGGTTCGCGCTCAATCCGACCGCCTTTGTTCTCGCCGCTGATACAATCGTGGCCGTCGGTCGACGAATACTTGGCAAGCCGGAGACCGAAGCTGAGGCCCGCGCCATGTTGAAACTGCTTTCCGGTCGGGGACATCGCGTGATGACCGGTGTCGCGCTGATCGCGCCCGACGGACGGCGGTCGTCGCGTCTCGCGGAAGCGCGCGTAAAGATGGCGCGATTGTCTGCTGATCAGGCCGACGCCTTGATCGCCTGCGGCGAGTGGCGCGGCGCCGCAGGGGGATACCGCATTCAGGGGCTCGCGGGGGTTTACGTGACCAACCTGATTGGCTCCTATACCGCTGTCGTGGGCCTTCCGCTTTACGAGACAGTGGGATTGCTGCGCGGACTGGGCTACTGCAGCCCATGACCGAACGCCGCCTCTACCTTGATGCCAGCCATGGCGAACGCCGCGGCGTCGTAACTTTGGATGGGCGGCCAGAACGACTCCTGATTGAGCGGGATGGGGCGCCGACCGCTCAGGCCTTGGGCGCTCGGTCGGTGGCCCGGGTGCGCAAGATCGAGCGCGCCAGCGGTCTGGCCTTTCTGGAACTGAGCGAAGGCGACGACGCCGTTCTCAATCTGACGCCGGAACACGGGCGGTTGGTCGAGGGTCAGGCTCTCGAGGTCGAGATCCGAACGGAAGCCCGGACCGGCAAGGGAGCGTCGGTTCGTCTGGTGGCGGAGGCGGAGGGACGACCACGCCTGCTCGCGCCGGCTCCATCTCTTGAGGAAAGCCTTTTGCACTATCTCCCGGGCGGCGACATCCGCACGGACGGCGTCGCCCGGTCGGTTGCGGACGGCGCGCAGGATGACGTGCTGCAGACGGTGTTTTCGATTCCCGGTGGTGGATCGATCGCGATCGAATCCACCCGCGCGCTCACCGCCGTCGATGTAGATCTCGGTGGGCGCCCGGGCGGGGAGGCGAAACGCGTGGCGCGCGCCGCCAATTTTGCGGCGATTGGCGTCGCGGCGCGGCTGCTCCGCCTTAAAGGTCTCGGCGGGTTGGTGGTGATTGATCTGGTCGGCCGCGGCCACGACGGACCGGCGCTGTTGTCCGCCGCCCGGCAGGCCTTTGGTCCGGACAATCCCGGCGTAACTCTGGGTGCGATCAGCCGATTCGGCGCTTTGGAGTTGATCGTGCCCCGGCGTGCACGACCCGCCATGGATATTCTGACGCGGGACGGTCACGTTCCGAGCGTACTGACCCAGGCCCTGGCGCTCGTGCGCGCCATTGAGCGGGAAGCTCAGGCGGATGGCGGTGGTCGATTCGCGGGCCTGTCGTCAATCGCCGTCGCCGAAGCCGCGCAGCCGGCCTTGGCCAGTCTGATTGCGATCCTGGGCGCGCGCGTGACGGTGCGGGGCGAGGATGTGCGGCAGGATGGATCCTTCGAAGTCGTTCAAGCATGACCGGCACGGCTTGCCCCCTGTGCCACGGGCCAGTCAGAGAGGAATACAAGCCCTTCTGTTCACGCCGCTGCGCGGATCTCGATCTTCGGCGTTGGTTGTCGGGTCGGTACGCCATCCCGGCGGCGCGGGAGGATGAGGACGACAACGACCGGGGTCCGGACGTGGTCGGAGGTACGGCGTAGGCCACGGCGCTGGCGTCGCATCCGCTTCTGGACAAGGGCAGGGGCCTTGCCTATAGACCGCCCTCCCAACCCTGGGCCTGGGTAGCTCAGTTGGTAGAGCAGCGGATTGAAAATCCGCGTGTCGGTGGTTCGAATCCGCCCC
>JAYUBD010000442.1:0-5089 GCA_043740995.1 Caulobacteraceae bacterium
TGCGCGGGGCCGGCTACGACTTTGATCCGGCCTGGTTCGAGGCGCAACTTGCGTTCCGGTTTCCCGTGCATGGCGCGGTCCGATATGGCGATGTCGAACTGCAACTGCGCCATGCCCTGGAGCCTTGGCATGTGATGGGCGAGGAGACCGGGCCGGCGGGCATGGTCAGGTTCGTGGATTCCTCGGTGGAACGGCTGCAGGTGTTGGTCACCGGCTTTCAAGAACAGCGCCACGTGGTCACCTGCAATGGAAGGGCGCTGCCTTTGACCCCCACCGGGGTCTCGATGGCCGCGGTGGCGGGGGTTCGCTACAAGGCCTGGAAGCTTGCCAGCGGACTGCATCCCACCCTACCCGTTCACGGCCCGCTGACCTTTGATATTGTTGATCGCGCGCATAGGCGTTCAATCGGCGGCTGCGTCTATCATGTGGTTCACCCCGGCGGTCGAAGCTACGGTACCTTTCCGGTGAATGCGTTCGAGGCCCAGGCGCGGCGCAAGGCGCGGTTTGAGGAGCAGGGCCACAGTCCCGGACGCCTGGACCCGCCGGCGGCGGAGCCGAGCGGAGAATTTCCAGTGACCTTGGATCTAAGGACGACCATTGACGGCTGACCTGTTCACAGCGGTGCGGCGCCAAAAGAACCTCGGTCCGGAGGCCGCCGGCCGTCTGTCCGAATGGTTGCGCAACTACCGCCCGCTGCCTGGGATTCCTGACGAATTGTTCGATCCCCTCGGCCGGCCGCGCGATCATTGGCTGAATTTCCTGGGTGACTTCGCCGAATACTCAGAGGCGGAGGTGAAGAGCCGATTCACCCTTGCGATGCGCCGCATCCGGGATACCGGCGTGTCCTACCGGATATATGGCGAGGAGAAGGAGCGCACCTGGCCGCTCAGTCCCCTGCCTCTGATCCTGAGCGACAAGGAATGGGCGGGCATCGCGGCGGGCGTCGAACAGCGCGCCAACCTGCTCGAAGCCGTGCTCCGCGATGTTTATGGCGAAGGACGCCTGGTCGCCGATGGCGACCTGCCCGCCGCCGCCGTGACCGGGAGCGCTGATTTCATCCGGGCGGCGCGCGGCATCAAGCCGGCTGGCGGCCGCTATCTGCAACTCTATGCCGCCGACCTTGGCCGGGGTCCGGATGGCCGGTGGTGGGTGCTGGACGATCGTGCACAGGCCCCGTCCGGGGCCGGCTACGAACTTGAAAACCGCCTGGTTCTGTCGCGCGCCTTCCCCAATCTTTACAATGCCATGAATGTACGCCGGCTGGCGCCGTTCTTTGAGCAGCTCCGTCGGGGTCTGGCGGCCTCCGCCGAGCGCAAAGACCCGCGCATCTGCCTCCTGACGCCCGGTCCATTCAGCGAAACCTATTTCGAACAGGCCCATCTGGCGCGGTATCTCGGCTTCCTATTGGTGGAAGGCGACGACCTCGTCGCGCGCGATGGGCGGGTCTATCTGCGCACCATCGCCGGCCTCAAACGCGTGGACGTCATCCTGCGGCGGGTCGACGGCGATTTCATTGATCCCCTGGAGCTTAACGCCGCCTCGCACCTGGGCACGCCCGGCATGCTGGAGGCGATCCGCGCCGGCGGTGTGGCGGTGCTCAACATGCCGGGGTCCGGCCTGCTGGAATCGAAGGCGCTGCTGGGCTTCATGCCACAGCTGTGTCGGAGACTTTTGGGAGAAGACCTCAAACTTCCGAATGTCGCGACCTGGTGGTGCGGGCAGACGCGCGAGCGGGACTATGTGAAAGCCAATTTTGGCCATCTGGCGATCGGCAAAGCCTTCAACCTGCCGGGCGCCGGCGGCATTTTTGCGCAACCCCGGCTGGTCGCTGATTTTTCCGATCGTGAGAAGGCTGATCTTTGGTCGCAATTCGAGGATCGCCCGGGCGATTTCGTCGGCCAGGAGGTTGTCCGCCTTTCGACGACTCCAGTGCTGCGGGACGGGTGTCTCGTGCCGGCGCCCTTTGTGTTGCGGGTCTATGTCGCCGCGACCCCGGAAGGGCTTTGCGTGATGCCGGGCGGCTTTTGCCGCACCTCGGATCATTTGGACGCCCGGGCGATCTTCATGGGCGATGATGCCCGCACATGCGATGTCTGGGTGGTCGGGAACGAACCTGTCGAGCCGGTGACCCTGCTGGCGGAGGCGGAGGAGGTCAGCGTTCGACGGCTTATGGGTCATTTGCCGAGCCGCGCCGCCGACAATCTTTTTTGGCTCGGACGATACCTTGAGCGTGCGGAAGCCACGCTGCGTCTGGCCCGCAGCCTGTGCACCAGCCTGATGGATTCCGAGGCCGCGCTGCATGGGGCCGGCGAAACACTGGGGCGGTTGCAGGCGCTGTTGATCGATTGGGGCGCCTTGGACGAGGCGGCGATGGGGGCGCGCGCGCTCGACGCCGCGAGGCTGACCCTGCATGGCGAGGACGTCGATTCATCGGTCATCCAGTTGGTGCGCCGCGCCCGCCGCACCGCCTCGACCCTGCGCGAACGGCTTTCCGCCGATTTCTGGACCCTGCTGCTCAATCTTGAAAACGGTCTGGACGGGGCGTCCGGAAGCATCGTCAACGAGGCTGACGCGCTGCAACAGGTGGAAAATTCGCTGCGGATCGCCGCCGCCTTGTCGGGCCTGGCGCAGGAAAATATGAACCGGACGGCCGGGTGGCGGTTCCTCGACATGGGCCGGCGCATCGAGCGCGGCATCAATATCTGTCAGTTTACCCGAACCCTGGCCGATCATACCGCGACGGTTGACGATCTGGACCTGCTCCTGGACCTCGCCGACAGCCAGATCACCTATCGCGCCCGCTATCTGGTCGGATTGGCGTTCAAGCCGGTGCGCGACATGGTCATGCTCGATCCGTACAATACGCGGTCGCTGGCTTTTCAGGTGGTCACCCTCAAGGACCATTTGGCGGCTCTGCCTTCCCTGGTGGAGGACGGCATGCCGGAGGCCCCAAACCGGATCCTGCTGAGCCTTGCCGCCGCGGTGCAGACCGAGAGGGCGGAGGACCTGGACACGCTGAAGAGCCTCGGCTTCGAGCGGGAACTGATGCGCCTTTCGGTTGCGGTCTCCGATCGCTATTTCCTGCGCGGCGCCAATGCGGCGCCCCACATCAAGCTGGTCGGGCTGGCGTGATCTACGATCTGCGTCATCGGACCTCGTATGCCTATGAAGGCGCGGTCAGTTCCGCCCGCTGCGTGCTTCGCTTGACGCCCAGGTCCCGCGAGACGCAATGCGTTCGAGAAAGCGCGATCACGATCTCTCCGACCCCGTCGCGATCGGTCAGGCGCTTGGGTCCGTTTGGCGAAGAGACGCTGACGGTGCTGATTGAGGAGCCGCATCGCGCCCTGGTCATCGAAGCGCGGTCGCGTGTCGAAGTCTGGTCGCCCGCCGCCCCTGTGCGTCCCCTTCCGTCGTGGGAGGAAATTCGCGCCGTGAGTTTTCAAAGCGCGACGATCGGCCCGGACGGTCCCGCTTCGTTCCTCTACCCCACGCCCCGAACCCCGGTGGTCGCCGCCATCACCGACTATGCCCGCGCCAGCCTGTGCAGCGGCAGGCCGGTTCTTGACGCGGCGATCGCCCTGATGACGCGGATCTGGACGGATTTTACCTATGATCCCAAGGCGACAACGGTTTCCACGCCGACCGCCGAGGCTTTTCGCGCCCGACGCGGAGTCTGCCAGGATTTCGCCCACATCATGATTTCGGGCCTGCGAGGCCTGGGTCTGCCGGCGCGCTATGTCAGCGGCTATCTGCGAACCGTACCGCCTCCGGGTCGCCCTCGGCTGGAGGGCGCCGACGCCACGCATGCCTGGGTGGAGCTATGGTGCGGAGAGGGCGTGGGGTGGATCGGCCTGGATCCCACCAATGCCGTGCTGGCGCGTGAAGACCATATTATCCTGGCCACCGGTCGCGACTATTCAGATGTCGCGCCCATCGACGGGATTATTCTGGCGCCCGGCGACCAGACCCTGAAGGTGGAGGTGGACGTCGTGCCGGTGACCGCCGCCGGGGACGCAACCGGCCCTCGCACGGAACGCGGCGCGGTGGCGTTTTCGGGCTCGGCCTGCTAATAACGCGTAAGGATAATCCTTATTTGATTCTGAGCGTTGAAACCCCCATTTGACTGACGCGACATCCCAGCCCCCCGGCTACGCTCAGCGGGGCCATGTGACCCCCATCTCGATCGAGGATGAGGTCAAGAAATCATACCTCGACTACGCGATGAGCGTGATCGTCAGTCGCGCCTTGCCGGATCTGCGCGACGGCCTGAAGCCGGTTCAGCGGCGCATCCTGTATTCGATGATCGAACAGGGCCATACGCCTGACCGCAGCTATGTGAAGTCGGCGCGCGTGGTCGGCGATGTGATGGGCAAGTATCACCCGCACGGCGATCTATCCATCTACGACACCCTGGTTCGCATGGCGCAGCCCTTCTCCATGGGCCTGATGCTGATCGATGGTCAGGGGAATTTCGGCTCGGTCGATAACGATCCACCGGCGGCCATGCGCTACACCGAGTGCCGCCTGACGCGCGCGGCCATGGCGATCATGGCCGATCTCGACAAGGACACTGTCGACTTCAAGGAAAACTACGACGGCAAGGAGCGGGAGCCTTCAGTCCTGCCGTCGCGAATCCCGAACCTGCTGGTCAATGGGGCCGGCGGCATCGCGGTGGGGATGGCGACCAATATTCCGCCGCACAACCTGGGCGAAATCGTCGATGCCTGTCTGGCGCTGATCGACCGGCCTGACATTCCGCTGGATGAGTTTCTGGATATGGTTCCGGGGCCGGACTTCCCGACCGGCGGCGAGATGATCGGGCGGACCGGCGCGCGGCAGGCCTTGTTGACCGGTCGAGGATCGGTCGTCGTGCGCGGCGTGGCCGCCATCGAGGAAATCCGCAAGGATCGCGAAGCCATCATCATCACCGCCATCCCCTATCAGGTGAACAAGGCGGCGATGGTCGAACGAATCGCCGAGCTTGTGCGCGAGAAGCGGATCGAGGGTGTTGGCGACCTGCGCGACGAGAGCGATCGCACCGGTATGCGCGTGGTGATCGAGCTGAAGCGTGACGCGAGCGCCGAGGTGG
>JAYUBD010000443.1:0-5071 GCA_043740995.1 Caulobacteraceae bacterium
CGATAAGGACAATAACCCGGCGTGGTCGCCGACCACCCTGGATGGGGTTACCGACGCCATGCTGGACGCCGTGTTCGCCCCCCTGCCCGCCGACCAGGAGTGGTCGCCTCTTCCCGCTCTAAACGTTTAAGGACCTTGCCTTGGCCTACCAGACCCTCATCGTCGAAACCGCCGACGCCGTCACCCTGATCCGCCTCAATCGGCCCGAGGCGCTCAATGCCCTCAATGCACAGCTGATGGACGAGCTGACCACGGCGCTGAACGCCGCCGAGGCCGATCCGGGCGTGCGCTGCATCGTGATCACCGGCTCCGATCGCGCCTTTGCCGCCGGGGCCGACATCAAGGAAATGGCGTCAAAGAGCTATGCCGACGTCTATGGCGAGGACTTCATCACCCGCAACTGGGAGCGAGCCGCCAGTTGCCGCAAGCCGGTGATCGCGGCGGTGGCCGGCTACGCCCTCGGCGGCGGCTGCGAACTGGCCATGATGTGCGACTTCATCATCGCCGCCGACAATGCGAAATTCGGCCAGCCGGAAATTAATCTGGGCGTATCCCCCGGAGCCGGGGGCACCCAGCGCCTGACCCGCTTCGTCGGTAAGGCCAAGGCGATGGACATGATCCTCACCGCCCGCATGATGGACGCCGCCGAAGCCGAGCGCAGCGGCCTGGTCAGCCGGGTGACGCCTCTGGCCGACCTGATGACCGTCGCCATGGAGGCCGCGAAGAAGATCGCGGCGCTGTCATCCAATGCCGTGATGTTGACCAAGGAGATGGTCAACGCCGCCTATGAGACCCCCCTTTCGCAAGGCGTGAAACTGGAGCGTCGCCTGTTCCATTCCCTCTTCGCCTTCGAGGACCAGAAGGAGGGCATGGCCGCCTTTATCGAGAAGCGGCCCGCGAAGTTCACCGGGCGATGATGTTTAAAGGGCAATTCGCCCAGACAGAAATGACTGGCGGTAAGGGCGTTAACGGAAAATTTGTGGAACTCTCATGACGATAATGTGTTAGGAAGAGTCGAAATTTAATCAGGCTAAAGGAAAAGTCTATGCTCACGCTTCCGAAATTCGCGATCGGGGCCGCGATTGCCGCGGCGACCCTGGCCGCGGGCGGCGCCCACGCCTTCACCACCGTCTCGTGGGCCGATCTGACCTCCGACACGCCGACCACCGTCAGCGGTACGATCACCGCGACGTCCGGAACGGTCGGCGTGACCTTCTCGGGCAGCTATCTGTTTGATCAGCTCAACAATACCGGGACCGACTACTGGGTCGATCTCGGCTACACCGAAGGCTTGGTCAACCGACCGCCCACGGTAGATTTGATCGCGCTGAATGTTGGCGACCTGAAGACCGTAACCTTCAGCAAGGCGGTCACCGACCCCTATCTGGCGTTCACCAGCTGGAACGGCAACCATGTCAGCTTCAGCGCGCCGTTCACGATCATCAGTCAGGGCTGCGGCTATTGGGGCTGCGGCACGTTTGCGCCCTTCGGGGGATCCACCGGCTTCGACGGCAGCGGCGAAGTGCATGGCGTGCTGCAGTTCCACGGCACGTTCACCAGCCTCAGCTTCACCGACACCACCGAAAACTGGCACGGGTTCACCGTCGGCATCGGCGATGTCGCAGTTCCCGAGCCGGCCAGTTGGGCCATGATGCTGGTCGGTTTTGGCTTGGTAGGCTTGGCCGCGCGTCGGCGGTCTGCCTTAGTCACCGCTTGATTTCGGCGTCTGCCGGGTTCATCGGCCGATGAACCCGGGCTAGGTCAGGGTCCGGGCCGGCAGCCCTCCACCAGCCGTTCATGGTGTCTCCATCGCCCTTCTGGGCGATCGCGCCAACACGGCGTCGCCACCCAGCAGGTCCCGCACCCGGCGAAGCGCCGCAATCTCGGCGCACGCCACGCGCTCTTCAACCCGGCGCCTCAACGGGAACGTCTCCGTGCCATATGGCGCAACTAACCGGACCGATGGCGGCTCGCCTTTCAACCCGCCCGCGTCACTTTTTGCGATAGTCCACATCGTCCCAGGTGAGCGTCTCGAACTGTTTCCGACGCGGTCCAAGATAGCCAAACAGGAAGGCCGCCACCTTGCGCATCTGGATTTCTTCCGAGCCCTCGGTGATGCGGTAGCGGCGATGGTGGCGGAAGATGTGTTCGAAGGGCTTGTGGCGGGAATAGCCGATGCCGCCGTGAACCTGCATGGCCCGGTCGGCCGCCTCGCACACCAGGCGGTTGGCCCAGTAGTTGCACATCGAGACCTTGTCGCTGATCTGCCGCTCCACCTCCTTGTGGGGCATGTTGTCCATTTCCCAGGCAGTCTTGCGGATCAAGAGGCGGAGCATCTCGCACTGGGTGGCCAGCTCGACCAGCGGCCACTGGATGGCCTGGTTGTCGGATAGCGGCTTGCCGAACGGCTTGCGCACCCGGGCATATTTCACGCTCTCCTCGACGCAGAACACCGCCGCGCCCAGGGACGAGGCGGCCTGGCGGATGCGGTTTTGGTGCACGAAGCTCTGGCCGAGCCCCAGCCCCCGGCCCTCGACACCCCAGATCGCATCGTCGGGGACCCAGACGTTGGTGAGGCTGACACGGGGGTGATCGGTGGGCATGTTGAAGGTCCACAGATATTCCTCGATCTTCACGCCCGGCGCATCGGCGGGGATCAGAAAGACGGTGATGCCGGTGGCGTCGCCGTCATTGCCGCTGGTGCGGGTGAAGCACATGATGTGGGTGGCCACGTGCATTCCGGTGGTCCACATCTTCTCGCCGTTGATCAGCCAGCCTTCCACCCCATCGCGGGTCTCGCGGACCCCGCGTGTCTCCATGTGAGTGGCGTCCGAGCCGTGGTCGGGCTCGGTGAGACCAAAGCCGGTCCGGATCTTGCCGGCCATTAGGTCGGCTCCATACCGCTCATGCTGGGCGTTGGTCGCGAACTCCTTGAACATCAGGATGAACGGGTTGTTGCCGACAATCGAGTGCTCGGTCTGCAGGTCATTGAACAGGCCCAGGCCCTTGGCCGCGAGATGCTCGCGGATCACCGCCATGGCGACATTGGAGCCGCCTTTGCCGCCCATCTCCACCGGCCAGGCATAGCGCAGATGCCCGGCGGCGTCGGCCCGGCGGCGGGCCTCGGCGAGCAGCAGCTCCCAGTCGTGACGTGGCAGACCGTTATTATCCCAGTCGGTGCGGGCATGTTCACGCCGGTGGTCGAAGAAACGCTCATTGTCGTCCTGGGCCTGCAACGGCTTGATCTCGGCCTCGATGAAGGCGTCGAGCTCGGCGAGATAGTCGACGAGATCCTGCGGCAGGGCGAAATCCATGGCGGTATCCTCTTCGGTTCTTCAGGTCGGGACGCGTTCGGCGAGCGCCGCGCGGTAGCCCCAGTAATTGGGTTGATCGACCGCCAGCTTGGCCAGGGTGGTGTCCCACAGATGGGCGCGCACCGGTTCGCCGCGGGGATCAATGGCGCCGGTTTCGAGCCGCCGGCAAAACTCGGCGTTGAGTTGCAACAAGTCGCCATCCATCCCCAGAATGGCTCGCAGACGCTCAAGTTCGGCGGCCTCGGCGGCGGGGGCGAGCTCAAGCTGTCGGCGCATCATCTCGAGCGCGTTGGCGGCGACGCGGACGTTGAAATTCACATGGCCTGTGGTTTCCGGCGCGACCACATCGCGCAGAAAGCGCGCCACGGCGGCCAGTACTTCAGGCGGGCGGGGTTCATCCTGCATGTCAGGCAGCCAGCAGACGCATCAGATCCACCTCGGTCTCGGATGTGCGCCGGGCGATCACCGCGCGCTCGACATTCGGATCGGTGGTGCGGAAGCTGGTCGCCATGCCGCAGCACATCACACCCCAGCGCAGACTGCCATAGACCTCCCAGAACAGGGCATGCTCGCGGTTGACCGGAGTCCCCCCCGCCGCCTCGTAACCGGCCCACAAATCCTCGCGCAGGCCAAAGCCGCCCACCGGCTTATCGACCACGCCGAACCGCCAGGAACTGGTGCAGATCCAGCCCAGATCCTCCATCGGGTCGGCCACGTGGGCAATCTCCCAGTCGAGAACGGCGCGGACGCCTTCTGGCCCCACCATCAGATTGCCGTTGCGAAAATCGCCGTGCACCAGGCGCGGCCGCTCCGGCGGCGGCGGACAATGCGCCTCCAGCCATCGGAACGCCAATTCGAACACCGGCCGGGGCCAGGCGCTGGCGCGATAAATCTCTTTATACTGCGCCACCAGTTCAGCGGGGGTCAGCCGCCTCAGGGTCGGAAAATCATCGGGATTCATCGTGTGAATCCGCGCCAGAATTTCACCGCACTGGCGCGCCAGAAAGGTCCGCGTCACCGTCAGGGCATCGCCGCGCGCGATCCGCCCGCCCAGGGTTTCGCCCTCGACAAAGCCCATGATGAAACCGTGGCCCAGCTGATCATCCGGCCGCAGGACCCAGGGTACGCTGGGAACCGGCACGCCCGCCGCCGCCGCCGCCTCAATCAGCTCCGCCTCGATCTCCAGGCCGATCGCCGTTTCCGATATCCGGGCGCCACCCGGGGCCCGGCGGAGGATCAGCGGGGTTTCGACCCCATCCTTGATCAGGTTGAAGCGCCAGATTTCCTGAGTCGCGCCCGCCGACAGCCGTGTCACCGCGCCCGCGCCGTCGCCGCCCAGCCGCCGTCGCGCCAGGCGGTCCAAAGGTTCAGCCAGTTCGCTCATCCGGTCCGCGCCTCGTCATAGGCCGCCCACATGGGCGCGCAGTCGATCATTTGACCAGTGGCGGCGGCCTCGTCGATGGCCATTACCGTCAGGCCGGCCTCCAGAGAGTCGTGGGGCGTGACCGGGAAGGCCGCGCCGGCCTCCAACGCCGCCTTCAGGTCCAGCGCCATCGCCTGGTCGGCGCCATTGTGATGGTCGGCGGTGCGGCTGGCGAAGTCGATCCGTTCGGGCTTGCGGCGGTCCAGAGCGGAACGAATCAGCAGCTTGTTACGCACCAGGTCGGCGATCAGCGTGCCGTGGGTTCCCGCAATGTACCAGCGGCGTTCGGTCAGCGCGACATGGCTGTTGGAATGGAAGGACAGCGCCAGGCCGC
>JAYUBD010000444.1:0-5058 GCA_043740995.1 Caulobacteraceae bacterium
CGCCCTCGCTGAGTGGCGGGAGGTCATGGGCTAGAGCCAGGCGTGGGTTGGGCGAACTGCGCCTAAGTGGAGACCAGTTGCGGTTAGTCTGACAGCACCCTCGCCGCAGTGCGGCTCGCCACATCAGGATGTTGGGTTCTGCCTGATCATGGCGCGAGGGTGCTCGCGCGACATGGCGATGAGATCTTGGGGCGGCCATGCGATCAACGCGTGGGCTTCATCTAAGGTAACGCCTCATTGCGAATTGGTGCGACGTCGGCCACCACCGTGGGCTCACGCGGCGTCAGCGCCGTGTCTATCGCCAGCAAGAGGTCCGTGAGCTGGAGCGGCTTGGCCGCAACAGCGTCCATGCCGGCGGCAAGGTATTCCGCCACCTGATGGGTCATGACGTTGGCCGTCAGGGCCACGATCGGTGTGCGCGTCCGGCTCAGGGCCGCCTCCCGCTCCCGGATGGTCTTGGTAGCCGTGACCCCGTCCATCAACGGCATCTGGATATCCATGAGTATGAGGTCCCATTGAGCCCCCTCCCAAACCTCCACCGCCTCCCGGCCGTCTCCTACGATCACGGGCTCGACGCCGAGCTGCTGCAGCAGGGTTCGAAGGACGAGTTGGTTGACCTCGTTATCCTCGGCGGCAAGCACCTGCAGCGGTGGCAGTTCCTGCTTGGGATTGACTCCTCCGGAAACCTCGCCTCCCTCGCAGGCCTTTTCCAGGCGCGGAAGCGGCAAGGCTACGGTGAAGGTCGAGCCTAGGCCCGGCACGCTCTCCACCTCGATGGTGCCGCCCATGGCTTCGACAAGCTCCCGGGTGATTGCAAGGCCCAGCCCCGTGCCGCCAAATCGGCGCGTCGTGGACGAATCGGCCTGCACGAACTTTTCGAAGAGAATTTCCCTCTGGTCAGGGTCAATGCCGATTCCCGTGTCGGTGACCTCCAGGAGCAACCCCCGTTCGGTGACGTCCAAGCGCACGTCGACCCGGCCGCGTTCGGTGAATTTCACGGCGTTGGAAACCAGGTTCAGGACGATCTGGCCCACACGCGCCGGGTCTCCGAGGAAGATGGCGCCCGCGTCCGGCGCAACCGTCAGGTCGAGCGCGACATCCTTCTGCGCGGCCGGGGCGCTGAACCCGTCGACGGCTCGCTGCGCCAGCGCTTGCACGTCCACTCGACCGTTTTCCAGTTCCAGCTTGCCAGCCTCGATCTTCGACAGGTCGAGAACGTTGTTCAAAAGGTCTAGCAGCACCTCGCCCGAACGTCGGATGACATCAAGCCGCCGCCGCTGAGCCGCCGGCAGGCGATTACGTTCCATGGCCTGAGCCATTCCTAGGACTCCGTTCAGCGGCGTCCGAATCTCGTGGCTGATTGTTGCCAGGAAATCGCCCTTGGCCCGGCTGGCGGATTCTGCCTTGCGCAAGGCCTCAAGCAATTCCTGCTGGCCGCGCTTCATCTCGGTGATGTCGACGAGCGCGCCCACAAGCGCCTGGGCGCGCCCCCGTTCGTCTCGGGTCATCTCAGCGGCAGCGAACACCCACCTTTCCTGGCCGTCGCGTCGGTTGAGACGGTATTGGGTGCGATATGGACCGTCTCCGTGCTCATAGGCGGCCCACGCAGCTTCAACCCGTGCCTTGTCGTCAGGATGCACGATGTAGAAGCCGTCGCGGTTCATTTCGTCGAACGTGAGCGGCGCCTCAAGCACATCGCGACCCGCCAGGTTGTGTACGGAGCGGTCCACATAATCGACCTCGTAGACGTGCAGGTCGGCAATTTCTGCGGCGATGCCAAGGCGCCGTTCAGCGGCTTCGGAGCGGGCGAGCGCCACCTTCATCTCATCCATCAGAGCAGTCGCGCGACCGTTCGAGTCGCTCCACTCCGCAAGCGTCCGCCGGGTGCCCAAGGCGATGAGCACCGCGATGCAAGCAAAGGAGCCAAGGCCCATTAGCACGCCGACGGCACTCCAGCCGCGCAGGCTCGGGAACGCGAGGGCAAGAATTCCGAGCGCCGCCGGCGCCGCCATGCCGGCCCAAACGGCCGGCGAGGCCCAGCCCGCCGAGGCGGCGAGCGCCACCATGGAGAGTGCCGTAAGCGCTGCATAGGCAAACGCTGCGGGGTCGCCGGTTGTCGCAGCCAGCGCCACCGGGGCTGACATCCACAGCGCAGATCGCAGGCCGCAGCAGGCCCCGAGACGCAGGAGCCCCAATTCTGAGCGGGCGCCTGCGGCCTTGGTGCTCCAACGGCGATAGAGGCGTTGCAAGATGTAGTCGGCGAGCAAGCTGGTGAGGGTCCAAGCCGCGGCCAGCAAAGGAAGACCGATCAGCGCCAGCGATAGGCCGGCGGCGACGTCGAACACGAGGTGTGACCGCCACGGGAAGAGGAGGCCTTTCAACGTGTGTTGATAGGGCGTTTCCGCCTCCAATGCCGCGTAAGCGGCTCCGCTCATCGGCGAAGCGGCGCGAGCGTATTCAGCCATTACCTTCCCCCAGTGCCCCAGGGTAAGATGGGGGAAGAACATCGCAGACTCGTTAAGTTCGACGGTGAAACAATTCGGACGTCGTGTGCAGCGTATCGTCCCCGAAATGTGCTTCGAACTCGCGCTCCAACCGGGCCTGATCGTCTGGATGCAGGAAGGGGCGCCAGTTGATGCCTGACGGGTCCGTCTCGCCCGGGCGGTAGCTGAGCATCGCCGGCCAGGACGGATTGACCCGCAGGGTTGTCGGCGACGAAGTCCGATTCGAACAAGCCGTCACCCGACGCCTCGACCGCGGCCGATAGCATCCCGCTCCAGATCGACCAGGGTAATCTGACGGTCGGCCAACTGCAGCCCGACGGTGCGGTAGTCCAGCGCGTAACGCCGGGACACCAACATTCCGGCGAGGATCAAGGGCTTGATGAGCGCCCAGTGGGGTCCGATACCCGGCCCTAGCTGCGGCGCGATGAGGGCGATGGCGACCGTAGGTGTACGCGCCGATGAAGTTGGCCCAGCCGAGGACTGAGATGGCGCCTTTTTGTCGCCCACTCTGCTCTGATCCGTGTGAGCGCGAGCGGGTTGATCAGTTACTAGGGAACACCGAGCTCAACCAAAGGCTGGCGATCCACGCTAGAGGGGTGCTGAACGAGATGACCGCGCAGATGCGAGCAAGATCGGCAAGTCCGAGCGGCTGGACTCGCCTAAGTAGCGCTACGCCTTGCATCGACGGTCTATTCGGGGGCCGCGCCCGCCTAGTGGTTCGATGATCGCGCGCACGGAGCCGGCGTTCATTACCCGGGATGCAACGACTTGAAGGCGTGAAGAGCGGAGTTGAATTCTTTCCCGACGCGCTCTTTCTCGGCTTGGTTCGCATCGACCAGCGATGGGCTGGCGCGCTGAGCCACCAAGCACGCCTGATAGACGTCCGACGCGGTGATGAACGAGGCCATATCGTTGCGGAGGGCGGCCAAGTCTTCCTTGGTGGTGGAGGCCGTGATCTTGACCACGGGCGCATAGGGCTGAACGCATCGCGCGCCAGCTGGGCCGGCCAGGATTGTCAGCGCCGCGGCGACGGCGACACTCATCCGCATCATCATTTTCAAACGTTCCTTCCTGCCATGCGTCACCCCGTGGGGACGCGGTTGCGCTCTGCGTCAATCAGGAACATCTATCACATTTGTGTAAATCAAACATATTCGCGCGGACACGCGTCCCATCCGCGCAGGTAAGAAAGTAACAGGAGATATCTGGGTGCCTAGATAGAGACATCGGCCATGCCCGTTGTCGAATTCGTTAATCCTTCATTTCAATTCGGCGTCCCATTGCGACGTCTTGGCGCAGATTTCCTGATGTTTTCCCGGATTACATCTTTCGCAATGAAATAGGCTTCAGACTGACTCGCTCGCGCATGTTCGGGGAACGGCGAGAGGGGAACCTATGACGCTATCGCTGAAGGCCAAGACCCGGTCGATTTTCGTGATCCTGCTGCTTTGTTTCGCCGGCCTGAGCGGCCTGGCGATCGATCGGCTGGACAGCGTCGCCCGACAGTCCACGATCATGAGCACCGTCTGGACCCCGCGCACGCGCACGGCGGAGCAGTTGAACGACGCGGCGAACGAGTACCGGATCAGCGAAGCGGTGCGCATCCTGTCGGTCTCGCCGGCGATGGCCGCCCACGCCGACCAGGACCTGGCGGAAAACGCCGAGGCTTTCAACGCGAAGGTCGCGGAATACCGACACCTGCTGCGGCCCCATGAGAGCCCTGCCGCGATCGACGCAATCGCCGCCAAGTGGAACAGCTATGTCGCCGACAACGCGCAGATGCTGCAGTTCGCGCATGACAACAAGGCCGAGGCCGCCGCCGACCGTTACCGCAACTCCGCGAGCGGCTTCTATCTGCTGACCAACGCCCTCGAAGAACTCTCGACCTCCAACACCAAGGAAAGCGCCATCGCGAGCGCTACCGCGACGAAGATCGGCGCCCAGTCGAGATATATGGTCATCGGCGCGCTGGGCCTGGTCTTCGTCCTGATCATCATGGCCGCGGTGTTCTTCGAGTCGAAGGTCTGGCGCGTGTTGGTCCGGCTATCGGGCGTGATGCAGAAACTCGCCAAGGGCGACTTCGACGCCGAGGTCGCCGGCGCGGGCCGCCGCGACGAGGTCGGCGATATGGCGCGCGCCGTTCAGGTGTTCAAGGACAACGGGCTGGAGGTTCGGCGCCTGGAGGCCGACGCCGAGGGCCAGAGGCGGGTCACCGACGAGGCCAGGCGCGGTCACGACGAGATGGCCGCCGCCGCCGAGGCCGCGAGGAACTTCGTCGTGTCACAGGTCGCCGCGGGTCTTGAGAGCCTGTCGGCCGGTGATCTGACGGTGCGGCTGAGCGAGGAATTCGCGCCGGAGTTCGAGAAGCTGCGCAGCGACTTCAACACTGCGGTGGAGAACCTTCGCGAGACGATGAACGTCATCGCGCTCGGCTCCGTCGGCCTGCACTCCAGCACCGAGGAGATCAGCCAGGCGTCGGACAACCTCGCGCGCCGCACGGAAAAGCAGGCGGCCAGCCTCGAGGAAGTCGCCGCGGCGTTGGAGCAGATCACCC
>JAYUBD010000445.1:0-5031 GCA_043740995.1 Caulobacteraceae bacterium
CGCGCCGTGCGCCGAATCAACCAGGCCGGGATCCTGGCCATTGTCGCCACCAACCAGTCCGGGGTGGCGCGAGGTTATTTCGACGAAGCGGCGGTGGGTCGCCTGCACGCGGCCATGCAGGCGGACCTGGCCATCGACGGGGCTCATATCGACGCCTTCTATGTCTGCCCGTACCACGCTCTGGCCGTCGTTCCGGCCTTTGCGCATCCCGACCATCCGGATCGAAAGCCCAATCCGGGAATGATTCTGCGCGCCATCGCCGACTGGCGCATCGACCCGACCCGAGCCCTGATGATTGGCGACAAGCCGTCCGATCTGGAGGCCGCGCGCCGGGGCGGGATTCCCGGCGCGCTGTTCGACGGGGGAGACCTGGATGCTTTTCTGGTCAAAGTCGGTCTTCCCGGCCCGACCCGCGAAACATAGAGACACAGGGATTGTCTCGCGCGACGATCCGGGGCGCCCTATCAGCGCACGCCATGCTGGCCTTTATCGACCTCGCCGCGCAACAGGCGCGCATCCGACCGGCCCTCGACGCCGCCATTGCCCGGGTGCTCGCCCACGGCGCCTATGTGATGGGTCCGGAAGTCCGGCGGTTGGAGGCTGAGCTCGCGGCTTTCTGCGGCGCCGGCTTCTGTCTTTCCTGCGCCAATGGCACCGATGCCCTCGCCCTTCCGTTAATGGCCTGGGAGATTGGCCCGGGCGACGCCGTATTCTGCCCCGCCTTCACTTTCGCCGCGACGCCGGAGGTGATCCCGTGGACCGGCGCGACCCCCGTGTTCGTCGATATCCTGCCGGACACCTACAATCTCGATCCCGCCAGTCTGGACGTCGCCCTCCAGGCGGTGCGCGCCGAGGGCCGCCTGCGCCCGGCCGCGGTGATCGCCGTCGACCTGTTCGGCCAACCCGCCGACTACCCCCGGCTCTCGGCCATTTGCCGCCGCGAGGGCCTGAAGCTGATCGCTGATTCGGCGCAGGGATTTGGCGGCACGCTGGGCGGCCGCCATCCCATCCATTGGGCGGATGCGGTCACCACCAGTTTTTTTCCGGCCAAGCCCTTGGGCGCCTATGGCGACGGCGGCGCGGTGCTGACTAATGACCGGACCCTGTGGGACCGCATGGATTCTCTGCGGGTGCACGGCAAGGCGGTGGCGGGCGACCCGTCGCCCGGCGACCACGATCCGAAATATCTCAACGCCCGCATCGGCATGAATTCCCGGCTGGATACCTTGCAGGCCGCCATTCTGATCGAGAAGCTGACGATCTTTCCGGACGAGATCGAACGGCGCCAGGCCGTGGCCGCGCGTTATGCCGAGGGCCTGGCCGCCGCCTGTCGCGCGATGCCCCAGGTGATCGAGGGGGGCGTCTCCACCTGGGCGCAATATGTGATCGAGCACGATCACCGTGACGCCTTGGCGGCCCATCTGCGCGCCCAGGACATCCCGACCGCCGTCTACTATCCCGTGCCGATGCACCGGCAGACGCCCTATGCCACCTTTCCGACCGCGCCCGGCGGCCTGCCGGTTTCGGACGACAAGGCGGCGACTGTCCTCGCCCTGCCGATGCACGCTTATCTGGAGCCGGACGCGCAGGACAAGATCATCCGCGCCGTGCGGGCCTTCAACGGGTAGGATCAACCCGCGAGGACGCGATTCACCGCAGCAATCGTGCGATCGATATCCGCTGCGGTCGTGCGCCAGTTGACGACGCTGATCCGCATGCCCCGCCGGCCTCGGAACACCGTGCCGCTGAAGAAGGCTTCGCCGGTGGCGTTGATGGCGGCGATCATCGCGTCGCAGCTGCGGTCGTGGTCGGCGTCGTTTGCCTCCGGACGGGGGTCTGGAAAGCGCACCACCGCCTGGTTCAGGGTCGGCTCCGCAACCAGTTGTACGCCGGGCAGCGCCGCTAGGCCGCGGGCAAGCGCCAGGGCGTGATCGCAGCATCGATCAACTAGATCGGCGACGCCGTCCCGGCCCAGTTCGCGCAGCGCCGCATAGATCGGATAGGCGCGGGCCCGGCGGGTCCATTCAGGCGTGAAGTCAACGGGATCGCGCACCACCCCGTCGCTCAGCATATAGCCGGCATTGACCGCGAACGCGGCGCGGTGGGCCGCCACGTCGCGAACGAAGGCCAGGCCGCCGTCCTTTGGCGTGTTCAGCCACTTATGCGCGTCGGTCGCCCAGGAGTCCGCCAGTTCGACCCCGTCGACCAGATGCCGGTGGCGGCGGCTGGCCCGCGCCCACAGGCCAAAGGCGCCGTCGACATGCACCCAGGCGCCCGCCGCCCGGGCCAGGGGGATCAACCGGGCGAAGTCATCGCAGGCGCCCAGATGCAAGTCGGCGGCGTTCAGCACCAGGATGGTCGGCCCGTCATGCGCCGCCAGGGCCGCGCGCAGGGTGGCTTCCGCCAGGCGACCGGTATCATCCGTGGCCAGCGGTTCCAGGGCTCGACTGCCCAGGCCGAGCAGCCGCAGGGCCCGGCTGACCGAGCCGTGATACTGGTCATTCGCCAGAACCCGGATCCGAGGCGCGCCGATCAGGCCATCCAGTTCGACATCCCAGCCGGCGCGGGCCAATACCGCGTTACGCGCCGCCGCCAGACAGGCGCCGTGCGCCATCTGGCAGCCCGTGGTGATGGCGAACGAGGCCTCGGTGGGCAGACCGAGAATCTCTTTCAGCCAGCCGCCCGCGACCTCTTCGGCCACGGCGGCGGCCGGGGCGCAGGCATAGGTGACCGCATTATTGTCCCAGGCCGAGGTCAGCCAGTCGGCCGCCAGCGCCGAGGGCAGGGCGGCGCCGACCACCCAGCCGAAGAACCGTCCGCCCGCGCTGCCCAGATGGCCGCCCGCCGTGGCCTGGATCAGGTCCTCAATGACCTGGTCGGCCGGACAGCCGGCATCCCGCAGGGGCAGGGCCAGGCGCGCGCGCAATTGGTCGGGCCCGGCGGTGGCGGCTACCGACCGCGTCTCCAGGCCGGCCAGAAACTGCGTCGCATGATCGGTCGCCCGGGCCAGGGCGCCGTGCAGGGAGGGGTTGGTCATGCGACGGTCTCCTAACCGAAGGCGCGCGTGGGGTCGAAGCCCAAATCGCCTCCGGCCGGCTCAAGGCGCGGTGGGCGACGTCAACATCCGCTCCAGAGTCGCCAACTCGTCCGCCTCCCGCGCGGGCTTGTCCCAACGGATGCGGCTGATCCTGGGGAACCGCATCGCGATCCCCGACTTGTGACGGGTCGAGCGCTGCAGACCCTCGAACGCCACCTCCAGCACCAAGCCAAATTCCGCCTCGGCGCGCACCGACCGCACCGGGCCGAAGCGCTCCACGGTGTTTTCCCGGACAAAGGCGTCCAGCTGTTTCAGTTCTTCGTCGGTGAAGCCGAAATAGGCCTTGCCCACCGGGGTCAATGACCGGCGACCGACCTCATCCTCGCGCCACACGCCAAAGGTGAAGTCGGAATACAAGCCCGAGCGCTTGCCATGGCCACGCTGGGCGTACATCAGCACTGCGTCCACCAGATGCGGATCGCGCTTCCACTTGAACCAAGGACCGCGCGGGCGTCCAGCCTGGTAGATTGAGTCCCGCCGTTTCAACATCAGGCCCTCGGCGAGCGCCGGGTCGCCGGGCGGCGGCGCGGCCCGCAATTGCGCCAGGGCCGGCCAGGATTCGAACGGCACAAGGGGCGACAGGTCGATGTTGGGCGAGGCGCAGGCCGCCACCAGCCGCTCCAGCTTGGCCCGGCGTTCGTGAAACGGCAGATGTCTCAGGTCCCGCTCGCCTTCCAGCAGCAGGTCATAGGCGCGAATGCCGGCGGGGTGAGTGGCGATCAATTTCGCGTCGGCGGTCTTGCGGTTCAGCCGTTGCTGCAGGTCGCTGAACGATCCCAGAGCGCCGTGCCGCAGGATCACAAGTTCCCCGTCGATCACGCCCTCGAAGTCCAGCCCCGCCAAAACATCCGGAAAGGCCGCGGAGATCAGGTCGCCGGTGCGTGTGTACAGACGCCGCTCGCCACGCTCATTGACCGCCTGCACCCGAATGCCGTCCCATTTCCACTCGGCGCTATAGTCGGTGGGATCGAGCCGCGCGAAATCCGTCGCCTCGTCGATCGCCTGGGCCAGCATGACGGGCCGGAACCGGCCGGGCGCGTCGACGGTCGGGCGCTCGCCGCGTCCTTCCAGCCATGCGAACAGATCCTCGTACGGTGGCCGCAGGGCGTGCCAGACCTCTTCGACCTCGGCGATCGCCACGCCGCCCAGATCCGCCGCGGCCTGTTTGGCCATCTGCGCCGAGAGCCCCACCCGCAGGCCGCCGGTTACCAGTTTCAAAAGCGCCCACCGCCCGTCCGGATCCAGGGCGTCCAGCCAACCCTCGATGTGCGCCTGAGCCTCCGATCTCGTGGCGCCGGTCAGGGCGTCCACCACTTCGGAAAGTTCCGGCTCGCGATTGGCGCCTGGGCGGGCCGGCCAGACCAGCGCGACGGTTTCGGCCAGGTCGCCCACATAGTCATAGGACCAGGCGAACAGGGTGGCGTCCATCCTCGCTTCTACCGCCTTGCGAATGGCCGCTGGTTTGGCCGCGGTGAAACTCAACGACCCGGTCAAGGCGGCCAGGGCCCATCCCCGGCCGGGGTCCGGCGTATCGCGCAGGAAATCCCGCACCAGGGCCAGCTTGGCATTGCGCGAGGCCGTCAGCGACAGACGATCCAGGAGACGGGCGAAGGTGCGCATCCGTCAGTCGCCCTCATCCTCATAGCCGACCAGAGCCAGGGCGCGCGCGGGGATGCCTTGCAGATGGCACCAGCGGGCCAGGGCTTCTTCGCGGCCATGGGTGATCCATACCTCGCCGGGGTGCAATTCCGCGATGGTTCCGGTGAGCTCATCCCAATCGGCATGGTCGGAGACGATCAGCGGGAGCTCGACGTTCCGCTGCCGGGCGCGGGCGCGAATCCGCATCCAGCCCGAGGCGAAGGCCAGCACCGGGTCGGCGAAGCGCCGGTTCCAGGGCGTCCCGAGCGCCGAGGGCGGCGCCACGATGATCGCGC
>JAYUBD010000446.1:0-5019 GCA_043740995.1 Caulobacteraceae bacterium
CGGCAGGGGCGTGAAGGCGCCGGTTGATGTTTTCTGGGGCGGCTATTCGGGCTATTTCGCCGACCCTGATGGGTTTTTGTGGGAAGTCTGCCACAACCCCTTTACCGACCTTACGTAACACGGCGAGAGACGAGGAAGCCTCGACGAACCGATTGGCGCGGCCGTTCGCCAGGATCGAGGATCGGGATCAGCTTCACGGCGGGGTAGGCGACCATCGCCCCTATAGAGGCGCCGCCATACCACGACCGTGTCGCAGAACCTGGGGCCCTGCCCCCGCGTTGCCGTGGGAAGAACGGTTGTTAAAACCGGCCCTTGAAACGCGTGAACCCCGTTTCCCGACCACGGGAGCAAGGAAAAACCACCAACCGCTTCCTATTTGAACTTCAGTTCCTGCATCTCGACGCTGCCAATCTGGGTGCGCATCTTGCTGCGGCCGGCGGAGGCCGTATCGGATTTATGCGCGTCGGTGGCCATGGCGGCTTCGATCTTCTTCTGGATTTCCTGTTGCTGGGCGGTCGTCACATAATCCTTGTATTCCACCGCCAGAACCAAATTTGGCTCGCCCATTCTCGGATTGTTCACGGCATAGACATGGTATGAGACCACGTTCCCCATGCTCTTTTGCAATTCCATGCTCTTGCGATAGTCGCCGGCAAGATAGTCCATGTAGTTTTCGAATTGGCCAGGCTCGACTTTCATGTCGGTGATCGACCAGACGGTGCTCGGCGTATAGCTTGATTGCTGCGCCAGGGCGGGCGCGGCAAGCGCCAGGACGGCCCCCATGGCGAGAGCGGCTTGGGTGAGTTTCATGCGGTTAGCCTCTTTTCGCGCGCCCCGGTGGAGCGTGTCAGCGATCACCACTGGAACGCGCCGAGCCTGATCGCGGGAGGCTCAGACCCGATGATGCAATCAGACTTCGCGACCAGGCACAAGTTTGTTGTTCGGCACGCCGCACCCGGAGTCTGCGCCACAGGTCCACCATGTTCACCGCCGGGGAGCGGGGTGGGAGGATCATGCCGCTTCGGACGGCGCCTACCCTAGTTCGCGATGCATCCACCCCAATCCAAGGCATGGCCGCCCGCCTGTAAGGCGCAGGATCAAGACTTGTGAAACGCGGTATCGACGGATACGCCGTGGCCATCGGCCCACCATGGCGATAAACGGTCGGGGGCCAAACGCCGCCACACGCCAGGAGCGCCTCCAATGACCGACACGCCCGAATATATCCCGCCGAAAGTCTGGACCTGGGACAAGGAGAGCGGCGGCCGCTTCGCCAATATCAACCGGCCGGTGGCGGGGCCGATCAGCGACAAGGCCCTGCCGGTCGGCCGTCATCCGATGCAGCTCTATTCCCTGGCCACGCCCAACGGCGTCAAGGTGACGGTGATGCTGGAGGAGTTGCTGGCGCTGGGCCATTCCGGGGCGGAATACGACGCCTGGCTGATCCGCATCAATGAGGGGACCCAGTTCACCAGCGGCTTCGTGGCGGCCAATCCCAATTCCAAGATCCCGGCCCTGATGGACCATAGCGGCCCCACCCCGGTCCGCGTGTTCGAATCCGGCGCGATCCTGATCCATCTGGCCGAGAAGTTCGGCGCCTTCCTGCCCGCCGAACCCGCCGCCCGCGCCGAATGCCTGTCCTGGCTGATGTGGCAGATGGGCAGCGCGCCCTATCTCGGCGGCGGCTTCGGCCATTTCTACGCCTATGCGCCGAGCAAGATCGAATATGCCATCGACCGCTTCGCCATGGAGGTGAAGCGCCAGCTCGACGTGCTTGACCGCCGGCTGGCCGACAGCCCCTATCTGGCCGGCGACGCCTACACCATCGCCGACATCGCCGTCTGGCCCTGGTACGGCGGCCTGGCCAAGGGCCAACTCTACGAGGCCGGCGAATTCCTCGACGTGGCGTCCTACCAGAACGTCCAGCGCTGGACCGACGCCATCGCCGAGCGCCCGGCGGTAAAGCGCGGACGCATGGTCAACCGCGCCTGGGGCGACCCGGCTGGCCAGCTCTGGGAACGCCACGAAGCGAGCGACTTCGAGACGAAGACGGCGGACAAGATGGCGGTGGCGGAGGCCTGAGCCTTGCCGGACGAGCGCGCTTGAACCCAACCCCCTCTGCGAGGCGGGTCCCGGGGATTCCCTAGAACACCGCCGCCTCGATCCGGCCGTCGGCATGCAGCGCCGCGCGTTTCATGCCGGCGGAGCTATAGGGCATGGCGATCTGGCCCAGGGCGTCCATGGCGATCAGGCCGCCGTCACCGCCCAGCGACCGGACATCCTCCAGGGCGGCGGCCGCGGCGGCGGCCAGGCTTTCGCCGCCGAATCTCACCCGGTGGGCGATCTGGGCGGCGACGGCGGCGCGGATGAACATTTCGCCGGATCCGGTGCAGGAGACCGCCACCTGGTCGTCGGCCCACACGCCGGCGCCGGGAATGGGACTGTCGCCCACCCTTCCCGGCAGCTTGCCGAACACGCCGCCGGTCGAGGTTCCGGCCGCCAGGGCCCCGGTATCGTCCCGCGCCACGCAACCCACCGTGCCGGTGGCGAGATCCGCCGTCTTGCGTCCGGCCCCGCCGCCCGCCCGGGTGAACCAGGCCTGTGGATCGGGGATGGCCTCCAGACCCTGGGTCGCGGCGAAGGCGGCGGCCCCCGCCCCGGCCAGCATCACATGCGGCGTTTGCCGCATCACCGCCAGGGCGGCCTTGATCGGCGACTGATAGCCGACCAACGCCGCCACCGCCCCGGCCCGCCGGGTCGGCCCGTCCATCAGGCTGGCGTCCAGCTCATAGACCCCCGCCGTGTTCGGCGAGGCGCCGCGTCCGGCCACGTAGAGGCCCGAGGCCTCCAGGGCGGCGATGGTTTCGACCACCACATCCAGCGCCGCGGCCCCCGCCGCCAGCCGGTCGCGGCCGGCTTCGATCAGGCCGCGCATGTGGGCGACCTCGCGGTTGTAGTCGCCGCCACGCAGGGGTCCGGCCCCGCCGTGCACCGCGAGCGTGAAACATTTGTTGGTCATGGCGTTCAAGCGCGCTTTCGTCGATCGGGGGCATCGGATAGCGTCCCCCGCGAATTAGACCAAATGGAGGACACCATGAAAGCGCTTCTGAGCAAGGCCGTCGGCGGACCCGAAACCCTGGTGCTCGAAGACCTGCCCAGCCCCGAGGCCCGGCCCGGCTGGGCGGTGGTGTCGGTCAAGGCCTGCGGCGTCAACTATCCCGACGTGCTGATCATCGAGGACCGCTATCAGTTCAAGCCGCCGCGCCCGTTCGCGCCCGGCAGCGAAATCTCCGGCGTGGTCAAGGCGTTGGGCGAGGGCGTCACCGGCCTGAAAATTGGCGACCGCGTGCTGGGCAATACCGGCGCCGGCGGCATGGTCGAGGAAATGGCCGTCGAGGCCGGTCGGCTGGTCAAGATCCCCGACGCCATGCCGTTCGACGAGGCCTCGGCCTTCCTGATGACCTATGGCACCTCCTATTACGCGCTGAAGGATCGCGGCCATCTCAAGGCCGGCGAGACCCTGCTGGTGCTGGGCGCGGCCGGCGGCGTCGGTCTGGCGGCGGTGGAGCTGGGCGTCGCCATGGGCGCGCGGGTGATCGCGGCGGCCTCGTCCCAGGAAAAGGTCGATCTGGCCATCGCCAAGGGCGCGGCGGTCGGCGTCGTCTATCCGCAAGGCCCATTTGATCGCGACGGGCAAAAAGCCCTGGCCGGTCTGTTCAAGGACGCCTGCGGCCCGAACGGCGCGGATGTGATCTATGACGGGGTCGGCGGCGACTATGCCGAGGCCGCCCTGCGCAGCGCCGCCTGGGAAGGCCGCTTCCTGGTCGTCGGCTTCCCCGCCGGCATTCCCCGCCTGCCGCTCAACCTGACCCTGCTGAAAAGCTGCCAGGTGGTGGGCGTGTTCTGGGGGGCTGCCGTCGCCCGCGATCCAGCCGGCCACCAGCAAAACGTCAAGGAACTGCTTGCGCTCTATGCGGCGGGCAAGATCAGGCCGCACATCTCCGAGCGCTACCCGCTCAGCCGGGCCGGTGAAGCCATCAGCCACCTCGCCAGCCGCAAGGCCATGGGCAAGGTGGTGGTGACCATGGACTGACGCGCCGCAATCCGATCTTTCCTATTCGCTCACTTCTGTAAATCAAGGAACACCCCATGGCGGGACGTCTGGACGGCAAAATTGCATTAATCACCGGCGGTTGCTCCGGGATCGGGCTGGGCACGGTGGAGCTGTTCGTCGCGCAGGGGGCCCGCGTCGTCGCCGCCGACCTGCAGGACGCCAAGGGCGCGGTGCTGGAACAGCGCTTCCCCGGCAAGGTCCGCTACATCCACGCCGACGTCACCGTCGAGGCCGATATCGCGGCGGCCTGCGCCCTGGCGACCGAGGCGTTCGGCGGGCTCGACATCCTGTTCAACAATGCCGGCCATGCGGGCATGCCGGGCGGAGTCGAGGCGATGACCGCCGAAGGCTGGGACGCCATCTTCGCCGTGCTGGTGCGCGGGCCGGCGCTCGGCATGAAGCACGCCCTGCCGCTGATGCGGGCGCGCGGCGGCGGCTCGATCATCAATACCGCCTCGATCGCCGGCATGCAGGCCGGCTGGGGGCCGCTGGCCTATTCCACCGCCAAGGGCGCGGTGATCCATATGAGCCGCTGCGCCGCCGCCGAGCTGTCGCCGCAAAAGATCCGGGTCAATGCCATCTGCCCCGGCCTGATCGCCACCTCGATCTTCGGCACGGCGCTCGGCCTCGACCGGGCCGGCGCCGACCAGATGGCCGCCATGGTCGCCCAGAACGCCGCCGTCGCCCAGCCGATCGCCAGACCCGGCCTGCCCGAAGACATCGCCGCCGCCGCCCTTTATCTGGCCTGCGACGACTCCCGTTTCGTCACCGGAACCCATCTGGTGGTCGATGGCGGCATCATCATCGGCTCGCGCCACGCCTGGGACCCCAACGCCCCTTCGCCGTTCGCGGCGATCATGGGGGTCAGCGAAGCGGAAACCCACGCGCTGGTGACGGGGGGTGGG
>JAYUBD010000447.1:0-5018 GCA_043740995.1 Caulobacteraceae bacterium
CGGCAAAACGTGTCCAGCGCCGCCGACAAGCCGTCCGGCTCGCGGTGCAGCGGCTTCAGCAGCGTCACCGGCGGAAACCATTCGCTGTTGGCCGGCCGCTTCGCCATGAACCGTGCGGTGAGGATGGCGGCGGCGAGGACGTAGAGGCTGCCCGCCACGGACAGCGCGGCGATCAACCCGCCAGGGATAGTGAGTGGAGACATGACGGCCAGCCATACAGCGCGCCGCATCCTTGGCCAAAGCGCCGGCTTTGGGATAGAGCCTGACGCCGCCTTAAGGGACCCGTTCACCATGACCTCGCCGCTGCCCGTCTCGCCCCTCGCCGTCCCCTTTCCCGAGATTCCGGCGATCGCCGGCGTCGAACTCGCCACGGCGCGGGCCGGCTTTTACAAACACGAGCGCGACGATGTGTTGGTGATGCGGTTCGCGCCCGGCACGGTTTGCGCCGGGGTGTTCACCCGCCACGGCGTCGGCTCGGCCCCCGTGGACTGGTGCCGGCGCCAGATGTCGCGGTCACGGCACGGCGCGCGGGCCCTGGCGGTCAATGCCGGCTGCGCAAATTCGTTCACCGGCAAGGCCGGCGCGCGCGCCGCGGCGCGGGTCGCCGCCGCTGTCGCCAAACTGGCCGGCTGCCGCCGCCGCGAGGTGATGCTGGCGTCCACCGGCGTGATCGGCGTCTTGCTCGACGACGCCAGGATCACGCACCGGATGGGTGATCTGCGGGCCGGCCTCCGGGCCGACAACTGGGCCGCCGCCGCCCGGGCCATCACCACCACCGACACCTTTCCCAAGGGCGCCTTCGCCGAGGCGCTGATCGATGGCCGGACGGTGCGGATCGCCGGGATCGCCAAGGGTTCGGGCATGGTGGCGCCGGACATGGCGACCATTCTCGCCTTCGTGGCCACCGACGCGGCGATCGCCCCGCGGGCCCTGCAGACCCTGGTCAATCTCTATACGCCGCGCACCTTCAACGCGGTGACCGTCGATGGCGACCGCTCGACCAATGATACCCTGCTGGTGTTCGCCACCGGTCAGGCCGGCGGCAAGCCGATCGCCCGGGCCGGTGACGCCCGCCTGGCGGATTTCCGCGTGAAGCTGGAGGCTCTGCTGCTGGATCTGGCCCTGCAGCTGGTGCGCGACGGCGAGGGGGCCTCGAAATTCGTGAAGATCACCGTCAAGGGAGCCCGGTCGGTCGCCTCGGCCCGCAAGATCGCCCGCACCATCGCCGAGAGCCCGCTGGTCAAGACCGCCTTCGCCGGGGAGGACGCCAATTGGGGCCGCATCGTCATGGCCGTCGGCCGCGCCGACGAGCCGATCAACCGCGACCGCATGGGCGTCACCTTCGGCCCGCTCACCGCCGCCCGCGACGGTGCGGTGGCGTCCGACTATTCGGAAGACGCCATGAGCGCCTACATGAAAAACGCCGAACTGGAGGTCGGCGTCGATGTCGGCGTCGGCCGCGCCCAGGCGGTGATCTGGACCTGTGACCTGACCAAACAATATGTGGCGATCAACGGCGACTACCGATCATAATCACGCCGCCCTCCCCAAAAAATGGGGAGGGCGGAGAGGGTTGTCAGTCAACGGGGCTCCATTTGGCCGCCGGCTGGGTCGAGGCGACGGAGCGCGGACCGGTCGGCTTGGCGGCTTGCGCCGGGCGCGCGCCGCCACCGGCCCCGCCCGCCGGGCGACGACGATTGCGCGGGCCGCCGGCCGGCGCGCCGCCGCGGCCCTGAGACGGGCGGTGGCTGCGTTCGGCGGATCGCTCCGGCATGCTGGTTTTTTCCACGGCTGCCAGGGCGCCCAGGGCGCGGTCATTGCGCCGGTCGAAGCTGGGGATGGTCTGGCGGGTCAGCTTCTGGATATCCTTCAGCAGGCCACGCTCGTCATCGGCCACCAGGGCGATGGCGACGCCATCGGCGCCCGCCCGGGCCGTGCGCCCGATGCGGTGGACATAGGCCTCCGGCACATTGGGCAGATCGTAATTGATCACATGGGTGACGCCGTCCACATCGATGCCGCGCGCGGCGATGTCGGTGGCGACCAGGGCCCGCACCTCGCCGGCCTTGAAGGCGGCCAGGGCGCGCTCGCGCTGGCCCTGCGACTTGTCGCCATGGATGGAGTCGGCGCGCAGACCGGCGGCGTCGAGATATTTCGCCACCCGGTCGGCCCCGCGCTTGGTCCGCGTAAAGATCAGGGCGCGGGTCATCTTGGCGGTTTCGAACAGTTCCGCCAGCAGCTGCCGCTTGCGGTCGGTTTCCACGAACAGCACCTGTTGGTCGATGCGCGCCACGGTGGTGGCGGCGGGGGCCACCGCGACCTTGGCCGGGTCGTTGAGGAGTTCGGCCGCCAGCTTGCCGATCTCGGTGGGCATGGTCGCCGAGAAGAACAGGTTCTGACGCTTTTTCGGCAGGGTGCCGACGATGCGGCGGATGGGCGGCAGGAAGCCGAGATCCAGCATCTGGTCGGCTTCGTCGAGGACGAAGATTTCCACGCCGTTCAGATTGGCGACCTTTTCATTGATGTGGTCGATCAGGCGGCCAGGCGTCGCCACCAGGATATCGACGCCGCCAGCCAGGGCGCGGACCTGGGGTCCGTATTTCACGCCGCCGAACACCACGGCGACGGAAAAGCCCATATGGCGGCCATAGGTGCGGAAGCTTTCCGCGATCTGGCTGGCCAGTTCGCGCGTGGGGCTGAGCACCAGCACCCGGCTGCCGCGACGGGGCGCGGGCCGGGGATCGGCGGCCAGGCGCTGCAGGATCGGCAGGGCGAAGGCGGCGGTCTTGCCGGTGCCGGTCTGGGCAATGCCCAGCAGGTCGCGCCCGGTCAGCACCAGGGGGATGGCCTGCGCCTGGATCGGCGTCGGGATCGTGTAGCTTTCTTCGGTCAGCGCCTTCAGCAGAGGTTTGACGAGGCCGAGGTCGGTAAAGTGAGTCAAGGGAGTCATGGTCTTTCGTATGCGCGCATCGCGCGTCGGCACGTTTCACGTGCGACGCGCTCAGGGCGGTTCTTTTGTGGGGAGCACCCCGCGTGGCCGGGCGATCTATGATGGGTCTAGGGTCGCTCGACAGGCAAAATCGCGGATCAGTTGCGATTCTCACGCGGCTGGAGCGCCGATAGCACCTCAATCCGGAGGCGCGAGCGGCAAATCGCCTTTCGGCTGGCCAAAGTCAAGCCCTGCTTATTATTTTAATCCAACCGCCTATAGTGGGGCGGTAACCTTTCCCCGACGCACAAAGGCTTTGCGTGATCAAGATACTGCTCGTCGCCGCCTGCGCTCTTGTCGATGTCGATGGACGGGTGCTGATCGCCAGGCGACCGGCGGGCAAGTCGCTGGCCGGCCTCTGGGAGTTTCCGGGCGGCAAGGTCGAAGCGGGCGAAACGCCGGAGGCCTGCCTGATTCGCGAGCTGGACGAGGAGCTGGGCATTCAGGTCGCCCAGGCCTGCCTGGCGCCGTTCGTGTTCGCCTCCCACGCCTATGAGACGATGCACCTGTTGATGCCGCTCTTTCTGTGCCGGCGGTGGGAAGGACGGGTCACCGCCCTTGAGCACGACGCCCTGGCCTGGGTGCGGCCCGAACGCATGGGCGACTATCCGATGCCGCCGGCCGACCTGCCGCTCGTGGCCTGGCTGCGCGACCTGCTTTAGGGTCTCGCCGTTTCTCCCGCCGGCCGTTCCACCGCGCCCAGGGCGTCGGCGAGGCGCATTTTCGCCGAACCGGGCCGCAGCGGCCTGGGCTGATCCGGGTGCGGCGCCCAGCCGGTGAGGGTGATGATCTCAAACGTCGCGGCTATGCGACCGTCCGCGCCGGCGAACCGTTCCACATAAATTTCAGCCGCGCGCCGCAGAATACCTCGGGTCAGGGGCAGGGGTGGTCGATCAAACAGCGCGCTGGTCTCACCCATGGCGCGCAGATCGGCGAGCAGTTTCAGGGGGTGCTGGTAGCGCACCGTCACCGTATCGGTGTCGATCACCGGCAAGGCAAAGCCCGCGCGTTGCATCAGGGCCGCGGCGTCGGCGCTGTCGGCGAATGGCGCCACCCGCGGGCCGGCCCCGCCGCGCATTTCGACCTCCGCCGCCAGCAGGCTCTGGCGAAGCTCGGTGAGGGTCGCGCCGCCGAGCAAGGCGCCCAGGAACAGGCCGTCGGGTTTCAGGGCGCGGCGAATCTGGATCAGGGCGCCGATCAGGTCATTGACCCAGTGCAGGGCGAGGCTGGAGACGATCAGATCGACCCGTCCTTCGCCGAACGGCAGGCGCTCTTCATCGATGACCAGCCGGGCGCCCTGAGCGCCGCCCAGCATCGCGGCGGACAAGTCGGCCTGAACAAGCCAATCGATCTGGTCGCGGGCCGGGCCGCTGTTCAGCGCCCGGGCCAGGACGCCGGTTCGCGCGCCCAGGTCCACCGCGATGGGAAACCGCCGGTTGACCAGGGCGATCCGGTCAACCAGGTCCTCGCTGCACCGCGCCTTCAGAAACGCCGCCGCCGTAAAGCCGGCGGCGGCGCGGTCCAGGCGCCGGGCGTGCAGGATGCGGTCGAAGATATGGGGGACGTTGGTCATGCCGACGGTGATCAGGGCTACTGCATTGCGGCGACGCGTGCAAAGCTTACCCATGTGGCAAGGGGGAGGATTGATGCTCACATCCATACTGACGCCAACGGCGGCGCGCGCGGCGGCGGGCCGGTTGTTGGACCTGTTGCTGCCGCCCAGGCCCTTGAATGAAGGGCCGGGGCACGGCGGCGGGGTGCAGTCGTCCGGGCTCGGGGCCGAGACCTGGGGCCGAATCAGCTTTATCGAATTCCCGTTCTGCGATGGCTGTGGAACCCCGTTCGACTATGATCTGGGAGCTGGCGCGCTATGCGCGGCGTGCCAGACGAGACCCCGCGCCTTCGATCGCGCCCGGGCCGCATGCCTCTATGACGAGCACGCGCGCGACCTGATCCTGAAGCTCAAACACGCCGACCGCACCGACCTTTCGGCGCTGTTCGCGCGTTGGCTGGCGAGGTCCGCCGCCGA
>JAYUBD010000448.1:0-4998 GCA_043740995.1 Caulobacteraceae bacterium
GCCGTGAATCACGTCTGGGCTGGAGAACCGTAAACGCACTGGCCGGTCAGCGGGAAGCACGATGCAGGCTGGCGTGAACTGAAATTGGGCGGCGACGACGCGCGCGACGATCACACCGTCGGCTTCGATCTTGACCCCCAGATTCGCCTCGGCGAACTCAGCCGACAGGTGCAGGGTCTTGGGATCAATGACCCCGCCATTGCTCGGCGGATTCATCCCCATGGCCACGGCGGCCCAGATGATGGCCGCGAAGATCACCGAGACCACGCTGGCGACGACCAGGCCCCAACGAAGTTCGATTTTCAGTATGTCGCGTTCCGTGACCGCCATCTCGGCCCTAACCCACCGGGCCGCGCGGGAGAAATACGAACAGATACATCGCCAGCCAGGCGAGGACGAGCAAGCCGACCGTCAGCCCGGCCAGAGCGAGCGCGCCCTTGGGGACCTCGCGCAAGATGGCTTCAGGTATTTCGGGAGCCTTCTCGGCGGGGTCACGGGGTCCCTGGTCGGTCATCGCCATGGCTCGCCTTTTCCAACCGATTGATGCCGGCCCTGAAGGTGCGCGGTCTGGCGGGCGCCGGTGCAAAATTCTGTTTGAAATGTGTTACCATGGTACTATTCGAATTTGTGTTTGAAAAGTGTGAAGATCGACACTTCGCCGGCCAGCCCTGATCCATGGTCGCGGCTCGGATGAGCCTGACGCTCTGTCGGGGTTGGTTCGAACAGTTCGCGTGTGGGTCTGTCTCCCGATTCTATCAGGCCGAACTTGCCAGATCATTGCATTATGCGATATACCAGAACGTGACGGGCTCTCAAATTGCCCGCCCGCGGCAATTCGCGCGCCGTGTTCGTCCTGGATTCGCGAGATGCTAAACAAATATGCGTCAAAACAATAACTTAACGGAATTCGCCGACCGCCAAATAGCGCCATTTATCGCCAATATGCGCCAAATTGCGCCCACTACCCGCCAATAAACCGCCAGGCGAAGCCAGAAATCCAGCCAAAATACCGCCAAAATACCGCCAAATACCCCCAAATACCGCCAATTGACGCCCTGTCACGCCAGACCCGCAACGCCCGGGCCATGCCCCCCGTTTTCAACGGGGCGGATTGGCGCCACTATCGTCAGTGCGAAGAGCACGGCGAGCGCAACATCATGCGTCGATGGGCGGCGAGGCCTGGGCCCCGGACGCCTGAGCAAGGACGCAGGACATGGACCGATCTGAAGTCACCCCACATGTCGCCGCCGAACAACCCGTGCTCTATGAGACGCGCGGCGCGGTGGCGGTGATCAGCATGAACCGTCCGCGGTACGGCAATGCGCAGAACAACCAGATGACCTATGCCCTTGATGCGGCCTTCATGCGGGCGGCGGACGACGACGCCGTGGGGGCGATCGTGCTGCGCGGCGAGGGGAAGCACTTCAATTCCGGGCACGATCTTGGCACGCCGGGCGGCAATGACTGGGTGCGCGATGTTGATCGCCGCGGCGCCTGGTATGATCCGGCGGGCAAACCGGGGGCCGAACGCGGCTACGCCGCCGAGCAGGAAGTCTATCTGGGCATGTGCCGGCGTTGGCGCGATCTGCCCAAGCCGACCATCGCCGCGGTCCAGGGGGCCTGTATCGCCGGGGGCCTGATGCTGGCCTGGGTGTGCGACATGATCGTCGCCGCCGACGACGCCTATTTCACCGATCCGGTGGTCAGTATGGGCGTGCCGGGCGTCGAATATTTCGCCCATGCCTTCGAGATGCCCAGCCGCGTCGCCCGCGAATTTCTGATGCTGGGCGAGCGCATGAACGCCGCGCGCGCCTATGAGGTGGGCATGGTCAATCGGGTCGTGCCGCGCGACAGTCTGATGGAGGTCGCCATGGGCATGGCCGACAAATTGGCGCGGCGCCCGCGTTTCGCCCTGGCCCTGACCAAGCAGGCGTTCAATTTCGTCGATGATCTGAAAGGCAAGCGCAATGCGATGGAGGGGGTGTTCGCCATGCATCATTTGGCGCATGCCCACAATCAGGTGGTTTATGGATCACCGGTGGTGATGGCCTCGCCCAGGGACATCGCCAAGACCACGGGCGGCTGATCGAACCGCGCGCCTGAACAATACCGAATGCCCGACCCACACCGAATGGAAGAGACCTTATGAGCCTCGATACCTTGGAAGCGACTGCCCCGGCGGCGCTCGGCTTCGACCCGGACGCCCTGCGGCAAAAATATCGCCAGGAGCGCGACCGCCGCCTGCGCGACGATGCCAATGCTCAATATATCGAGACCAAGGGCGACTTCAGTCACTATGTCGATGACCCCTATGTCGAGCCGGGATTCACCCGCGCGCCGCTGACCGATACGGTGGAGGTGCTGATCATCGGCGGCGGCTTCGGCGGCCTGATGGCGGGCGCGCAACTGCGGCTGGCCGGGGTTGAGAGCATCCGGATCATCGAAAAGGGCGGCGACTTTGGCGGCACCTGGTATTGGAATCGCTATCCGGGCGCCCAGTGCGATATCGAATCCTACATCTATCTGCCGTTGCTTGAAGAGACCGGCTATGTTCCGACCGAGAAATACGCCTACGCCTCGGAAATTCGTGCCCATGCCCGGCGCATCGGCGAGCATTTCAACCTCTATGAAAACGCCTGCTTCCAGACTCAGATCTCGGAAATGCGCTGGCTGGAGGACGAAAAGCTGTGGCTGGTGACGACCAGCCGCGATGACCGGATCAAGGCCCGCTACGTGGTGATGTCGAATGGCCCGCTCAACCGGCCCAAGCTACCGGGCATTCCCGGGATCGAGCGCTTCAAGGGCCATAGTTTCCACACCAGCCGGTGGGACTTCGCCTATACCGGTGGAAATTCGGAGGGCGGGCTGACCGGGCTCGCCGACAAGCGCGTGGCCGTGATCGGCACCGGGGCGACGGCGATCCAATCGGTGCCGCATCTGGGCCGGCACGCCAAACAGCTCCATGTTTTCCAGCGCACGCCCTCATCGGTCGATGTGCGCGGCAATAAGCCCACCGATCTCGATTGGGCGCGAAGCCTGACCCCGGGCTGGCAAAAACGGCGGATGGACAATTTCAACATCCTGGTGGCCGGCGGCGCGCAGGACGAAGATATGGTCAGCGACGGCTGGACCGACATCATCCGCAACCTGCTCACCGTTGCGCCGCGCACGGCGGACGGTGAGGTATCGCCCGAAGAGATCGCCCGCTCAATGGAGGTGGCGGACTTTCAGAAGATGAATCAGGTGCGGGCCCGGGTGGACGCCGTGGTGAACGATCCCGCCACCGCCGAGGCCCTGAAACCCTGGTATCGCCAGTTCTGCAAGCGGCCGACCTTCAATGACGACTATCTGCCGACCTTCAATCGACCCAACGTCAATCTGGTTGATACGCAGGGGCGGGGCGTGGAGAGGATCACCGAAAAGGGCCTGGTGTTCGACGGCGTCGAATATGGGGTGGACTGCATCATCTTCGCCACAGGGTTTGAGGTCGGCACCGCCTATACACGGCGGGCGGGCTTCGAGGTGTATGGCCGGGGCGGCCAGGCGCTCACCGACTACTGGGCGAGCGGCCTTAAGACGCTGCACGGCTTCTACAGCCATGGCTTCCCCAACTGTTTCCACCTGGGGGTGACGCAAAACGCCTTGACGCCGAACTTCCCGCACATGCTCGATGAACAGGTGCGGCACGTGGCCGAGGTGATCCAGCACGCGAACCTTCGACAGGCCCAGTGCATCGAGCCGACCGCCGAGGCCGAAGCGGCGTGGGTGCAGACCATTCGCGACCATGCCGCCCTGAACCTCGAATTTCGCACCGACTGCACGCCCGGCTATTACAATGCCGAGGGAAAGCCCGGCGCCGGCGGCATTTTCGACGGCCTCTATGGACCCGGACCGGTGGCCTTCTATGATCTGGTGCGCGCGTGGCGGTCCGACCGGACTCTGCCGGGCCTGAGTATCGTCTAGAGACCAACTGCGAAAGGTTAGGACAGGCTATGCGTTTCGAGGTCTCCGGGACCATCATGCAGACCGTCGGGGTCGATCTGGCCCCGGGGGAGACCGTCTACAGCCAGACCGCCACCATGGCCTGGATGACCGATGGCGTGCGCATGCACACCAATACCGGCGGCGGCCTGTTTGCCGGGATCAAGCGGAGCCTGACCGGCGGCAGCTTTTTCATCACCGACTTCACCGCCGAATTCGCGGGCGGTCACGTCGCTTTCGCGCCGAGGTTTCCAGGCTCGATCCTGGCTCGCACGTTGCGGGCGGGGGAATCGCTGGTCTGCCGCAAGGAGACCTTCCTGTGTGCTGAAAAATCGGTGTCGCTGGAACTGGCCTGGCAGCAGCGGATCGGCTCGGGGTTTTTCGGCGGCGCCGGCTTTATTCTGCAGCGGGTTACCGGCCCGGGGACGGTGTTTCTCGATCTCTCCGGCGAAGTGGTCACCCGGCGCCTCGCCCCCGGCGAGCGACTGTTCGTGCATGCCGGCCATGTCGGCGTGCACGAGCCGAGCGTTTCGTTCGACATCCAGGTGGTGCCGGGATTCCGCAACATCCTGTTCGGCGGGGAGGGGCTGTTCCTGGCATGCCTGACCGGGCCGGGCGAGGTGCATCTGCAATCCATGCCGATCATCAACCTGGCCGAGGAAATTGCCCGCTATATGCCGGGCGGCGAGCAGCGCGGCGGCGGCGGCGGGGGGTTGGGCGGCCTGGCGACGGCGGGGGTAATGGGCGGGATATTGGGCGGCCTGCTGGGCGGCGACAACTAGAGCGACTTCGATCAGCGAATGCCCAGTCGGGCATAGGCTCGCTCCACCGTCGGATCCTGAACCAGGGCCGCGGCGATCTCGGCCTTGGCGCGGCGATGGTCGCCGCGTCGGCGGTTGATCAGGCCGCGCACCAACAGCGCGCTGGGCATATTCGGCTCTGTCCTGAGGGCGGCGTTCAGGTCGGCGAGCGCCGGCTCGATCTTGCCGGCGCGGAAATAGACCAGGGCGCGGCTGT
>JAYUBD010000449.1:0-4997 GCA_043740995.1 Caulobacteraceae bacterium
GGCTCGGGTCAAGCGGGGCGAACCGGTTTCAGTTTTGCGGCGGCGCCAACTGCGCTTGCGCCGACAACAGACGGGACTGCAAAGGGCCGCGCCAATCCGCGGAAGCCGCGCCCAACAAAATCAGGGCGTAACCGTGGCGCATGGTCGGCGCGAGCTTGTCATCAGCGAGGTCGCCGCCGACCCATTCCAACATGATCGAGCGAAATAGGAATTCGAGGTGGCGCAAGATCAGGCCCGGATTGATTTCTAGGCTGACCACCCCGGCATCCACCGCCGCGCCAATCAGGCCGCGCCAAAACGCATCCCGTTTGGGGTTGAAGATTTCGGTTCGAAGTTGATCTGAGACATCAAACACCGCCGCCCAGAGAACCTTGTAGAAATCGCGGTCAGCCACATAGAATTCCGCGGTAAGGTCGACAGCGGAGAAGATGCGTTCCAACGGGTCGGTGGAGGGCAGCGTCGAAAACCGTTGCCGCCACGCGCGCACATCTTCCAGCACCGCCAGAATGATCGCGCGTTTGGAGCCAAACAAATTGTAGGGCGTCGCCAGGCTGACGCCCGCCCGGGCCGCGAGCGCCCGCATGGAAAGGCCGGCATTGCCGGTTTCTCGGATCAGGTCGCGCGCCGCCTCAATAATCTGCAGCCGCCGCCTGGCCTTGCCGGCGGCGCGGCGCGTCACCGGCTGGGAGAAGGCCATCTCCTGGTTCGGCTCGGCTTCGGCGCTCACGTCTCGAAACCCCTTCGTATTTGATCGCGAGGGTCTCAGCGCGTGGCGCGTCGACGCGGTCGATCCCAGCGACGGCCTCCGCCGTCGCCAGCCCATTGCATTGAGACGGTATAACGCTCTCTAAGAATTTGGAAGGTCCCCCTCGGGACTGATTGACGCGCCCGCCTGGCTGGCGTTCAATCCACCGATCAACTGAGCGACAGCTAGTGAAGGATCGCCCTATGAATTCCCAGTTCGATATCCGGGGCGTCAATCACTTGGCCCTGGTGTGCAAGGACATGGCCAAGACGGTGGAATTCTACCGCGACGTCCTGGGCATGCCGCTGACCAAGACCATCGACCTGCCTGGCGGCCACGGCCAGCATTTCTTTTTCGATATCGGCAATGGCGATAGCCTGGCTTTCTTCTGGTTTCCCGGGGCGCCGGCGGCGAAGCCGGGCATTTCCAGCCCGGCCGGCCTGCCTGGCCAGGGTTCGATGATCACCGCTCACGGCTCAATGAATCATATCGCCTTCAATGTGCCAGCGGAGAGGTTCGACGAATATTATGCCCGCCTGAAGGAAAAAGGCATCGCCGTCTCGGCCATCCTCAATCACGATGATTCGCCGTCCCAGATCAGCGCCCAGGTCACGGACGATGTGTTTGTCCGTTCGGTTTATTTCTTTGATCCCGATGGAATCTGTCTGGAGTTCGCGGCCTGGACCAAGGTCTTCGACGCCTCCGATGTCGCGCACGATCCGATGACCGCCGATGGCCACAAGGCCGAGGGCCTGATCACCAGACAGCCGGACGACGCCCCCGCCCTGGTTATGGCGAACTGATGGACCCTCCCGTCGGGGTGGCGCGGGAATTTATCGGCTTGGTTTCGCCAACGGCCCCACGTATCGGGGCGGGGGGACATCCGTGCCAGGGCCTCTATTGGAGGCCCGTGGACCAAAGACCGAAAACCGCGCTGATCGCCACCCACTATAATGTCGACTTCGCGGAGCACTATATCGCCCCCTATTTCGCGCGGGCCGGGTTCGGCTTTCTGGGCTGGAACACGCGATATCGCGGGGCCGAGGACCAGTTCATCCTGGAGCACGCTCTGATCGATATTGGCGTCGGACTGCGCTGGCTGCGCGAGGTCGCGGGCGTGGAAACCGTGGTCATCCTGGGCAATTCCGGTGGCGGTTCTCTGATGGGCGCCTATCAGGCGCAGGCCGTGGACCCGTCCCTGGCCGTCGGCATGAACGGCACGGCGGCCGAGGCGCTGAACGCTCTGGACGAGGCCGACCTCTATATCTCGCTGAACGCCCACCAGGGCCGTCCCGAAGTGCTGACCGCCTGGATGGATGCTTCGGTAATCGATGAGCGCGATCCTTTGGCCACCGATCCGGCGCTCGACCCGTTCAATCCCGATCATCGGCCGCCCTATGCGGCGGACTTCATCGCGCGCTATCGCGCCGCACAGGCGGCGCGCAACCAGAAGATCACCGACGGGGCCAGGACCGAGCTTGCCCGCCTAAACGCCGGCGGCGTGCCAGACGCCCTGTTTCCGCTCTATCGCACCTGGGCCGATCTGCGATTCATGGATGGCACGATCGATCCCTCCCAACGGCCATCTCCCGGTTGCTATGCCGGGTCCCCGCATCTGGCCAATCGGCAGCCGGGCATCGGCCGGGCCAATGCGTTGAAGACCTGGCTATCGATGTGGAGCCTGGAGACCTCGAAGTGCCGGGGCGCTGAACAGCTCGCCAAGGTCGCCGTCCCCTCCTTGGTCGTGCAATCGACCGGCGATATGGGCGTCTTCCCCTCCGACGCCAGGGCCATATTGGCGGCCATGGGCGCATTGGACAAGCAACTGCAATTCGTGCCCGGCGCCCACTATTTCGAAGACGCGCCGGCCCACCGCCAGGGCGCGGTGGATCTGATGGTGGCCTGGATCGCAGCGCGGGCCTGACGGTTCAGTCCGGCTTCGGGCGGATCGATGTGCCCAGGAAATCCGTCGCGGTGAAGTTTTCGGGGGCCGGAACCTCTACGATGGGGTCGGGGCGGTTGTCGAACTCCATGCGCAGCGCCTTGGTGATGACGGCGTGCATGTCATAGAGGCAGGTGATGTAGGTGAATTCGAAGATTTGCACGTCATCCCAGAACGTCCGAAGTTTGGTGAACACCTGGTCCGGAACCCGCCCCCCGGCCTGACACAGGCAATCGGCATAGGCGAGCACCGCCCGCTCCTGATCATTGAACACCTCGGCCACCGTCCAGAAGGGTACCGCGGCGATCTTCTCTTCGGACACCCCAAGGCCGCGTAGCGATTTGCAATGTTGCGAGAAGACGAACTGGCTGCCGCGCACCCAACCAGCGCGAGTCTGACCCAGTTCTCGCAGCAGCGGATCAATCTTGCGGTCAGGATGGCGGTAGACGGCAAACCCATCCACGGCATGCTTCAGTATATCCGGCGCCAGAGCGAATACCGTCCACCAATCGCCGGGGGTGCCGGTCGCGGTGCCCGGTTGAGCGACCGGATCGCGGTCACCGAACAGCAGATCGTACATCCTCGTGACAATCTCGGCCTTGGCCTCGGCGCGGGAAACCTGGCGAAGAACAGGCATGGTGTTGGGCTCCGGAAACTGGGTGAGGGGCGGGGAGTCTATGACGTCGCGGCATTCACGGTCACACGCGACCGGCCAGAAGGGCCAGCGCGGCTTCGGCAAGGGCGATCGTCAGCGCCCCGGCCGGGCAGCTCCGCGCCAGAGGGGCCGCTTGACCCGCCCAGAACGGCGAGAAATCACCGGAGCCGTTTGATTCGGCTGCGGCGCGCAAGGGCGCCAACCCGGCGGCAGCCATAGGAAAGGGCGGGGCAAGGGGCGACAACGGACCCAGCTCGCGCATCAGGCGATTGGCAATCCCCCGCGCGGGACGACCGGTGAATAGATTGGTCAGCATGGTCGAATCATCGGCGCTGCCACGCAAGGCCGCCAAGTGCAGCGACGAGAGTCTGGTTTCGGGACAGAACAGATAGGCAGTGCCGATCTGCACGGCCGCCGCGCCCAGGGCGAGGGCGGCGACGATTCCCCTCGCATCGGCGACGCCGCCCGCCGCAATTACCGGAATCGCCACGGCATCGGCGACCTGGGGCACGAGGGCGAAGGTCCCTACCTGTCTCGCCGGATCGAACGAGAGGAAGCTGCCACGATGCCCCCCGGCCTCAAGCCCCATGGCGATGACCGCGTCACAGCCGCGCGCCTCAAGCCATTGCGCCTCGGCGACGGTCGTGGCGGAGGCGATAACCTTGGCGCCCGCCTTCTTCACGCGCTCCAAAAGATCCGGCGCGGGCAGGCCAAAATGAAAGCTGACAACTTCCGGTTGGGCAGACTCCACCACCGCGCAAGCCGCGTCGTCAAAGGGGCGGCGCACCGGCATCGGTGTCGCCGTATCGGGGTCCAGGCCCAGTTCCTGATAATAGACCGACAAGGCGGCCCGCCAACCCACCAGTCGTTCAGGATCGGTGTCGGCTGCAATATGGCAGAAGAAATTCAGATTCAACGGATGATGACCTGCGGCACGGATGGTTTCCACCGCTTGAACAACGCGTTCGCTGCTCAACTGCGAACAGGCAAGCGCGGCAAGGCCCCCAGCCCCGCCCACCGCGATGGCAAGTTCGGGCGTACCCGCCCCCGCCATCGGCGCAAGCAGGATTGGGGCCTCGATCCCAAACAGATCCAGAATACGACGGTCAGACCAAGCGTTGCCCACGCCTTCCTCCTCCAGATCGGCAATGAACCCACAGCCGCGTCCGCCCCCCGGAACAACGCAAAAAAGCCCGCCGGGTGCAAGACCTAGCGGGCTAAAACTTGGGTGCGGGGACAGGATTTGAACCTGTGACCTTCAGGTTATGAGCCTGACGAGCTACCGGGCTGCTCCACCCCGCGATAAACTGGTGGATAGGTAAAGTGATGAAGGGTCATTGAAAAATCCGCTAAACATCCGCTTCGTAGACCCGGCGACGACCTACTCTCCCGCGCCTTAAGACGAAGTACCATCGGCCCTGGAGGGCTTAACGACCGAGTTCGGAATGGGATCGGGTGGGGACCTTCCGGAATAGCCACCGGGTCAACGAAGAGGATGTGAAGAAGACATCATGTCTGACGTGATAATCAAAGCCATGCGGCTCATGAATTTTGATGAGAACGATCAAGCCTATCGAGCGATTAGTACCAGTAAGCTGCATGCCTCGCGGCACTTCCACACCTGGCCTATCAACGTGGTGGTCTACCACGGCTCT
>JAYUBD010000450.1:0-4986 GCA_043740995.1 Caulobacteraceae bacterium
TGTCGGCGCGGCTGCCGCTGCCGCTGGCCGCCGGCTACGCCTATATGCGCTGGTTCCACCGCCCGTCGGGGCGTCTGATGGTCGCGACGCCGACCATGCGGACCGAGCTCGAGAGGCACGGCTTTCGCAATATTTCCCTGTGGTCCAAGGGCCTCGACACCGAGATGTTTCATCCTCGCCGTGAGGCCGACAACGAGCCGGACGTGTTCGCCGGGCTAACCCGCCCGATCTGGCTCAATGTCGGACGCATCGCGGTGGAGAAAAATATCGAAGCTTTTGTCAGCCTCGATCTGCCCGGCACCAAGGTCGTGGTCGGCGATGGGCCGCAACGGGAAGAGCTGGCTGCGAAATATCCCAGGGTGGTATTCACCGGCTCCAGGTTCGGGACAGATCTCGCCGCGCACTATGCCTGCGCCGACGTCTTCGTCTTTCCATCCTTGACCGACACCTTCGGGCTGGTGATCCTGGAAGCCTGGGGAACCGGCACGCCGGTCGCCGCGTTCTCGGCGCCCGGGCCGGTGGACATCATTCCCGGCACAGGCGCAGGCGTTTTGGCGCCGGGCCAAAGCGACGGCCTGGCGGAAGCCTGCATGGCCGCCCTGAAAATCGACCGGACCATCGTGCGAAAAACCGCCGAACACTATTCCTGGCGCGGCTGCGCCGAGGAATTCCTGCGCCTGCTGCAGCCCTATCCCGAACCGGAAAAAAGCCGCTTCTGGCGAAGATTGCGGCGCTTGGCGCGTCTGCGGCGGGGGCCCCGGCCCGTCAAGCCCGCCGCGTGATTGCCAGTAACGACCATCCCCGCCTTCCTTGCGAGCATGGGAGGGAGCCGCACATTTTTCTTCCCCCGGCGCCTAGAGCAGTCGTGTCCGGATCAATTGCGACAATAGGTCAATCACCGATACGGCGACGATGATCACAATGACAATGGCGCTGGTCTGGTCAAAGGCGAAGCTGTTGATGGAATCGAACAGCGGTTGGCCAATGCCACCCGCCCCGATCAGGCTGAGCACCGTGGCCGAACGCGCATTGGCTTCAAATCGGTAGAGCGCATAGCTTGTCCAGAGCGGCGCGACCTGGGGCATGACGCCCCAGGCGATCTGCTGAAGGGGGGCCGCGCCGGTGGCGCGCACACCCTCCACCGGTCCCCGCTCGATGGCCTCAACCGCCTCTGAAAACAATTTGCCCAGCACCCCGCCGGTATTGACGGCCAGGGCCATGACCCCGGCCAGAGGACCCAAGCCGACCGCGACCACGAAGATCGCGCCGATCACCAGGTCAGGCACCGACCGCAGCACGTCCAGAAGGCGCCGGACCGGTTGCTGGATCCAGATCGGCGCGACATTCCGCGCGCCGGCCAAGCCCAGGGGAATGGCGACCACGATCGCCAGGGCGGTGCCCCACAGGGCCATCTGGATGGTCAGCCACATGTCGGCGACATAGGTGCGCCAGGCGGAGAAATTCGGTCGGATAAACTCCCCTGCCAGTTGCCGCATATTGGCGGAGCCCGAGAACAGGTCGCCGATCTTAAACACTTCCGCGCCCCGGAAACCGACGATCAACAGCAGGGCCAGGCCGCCCCAGATCAGCAGATCGAAGGCCCGATCAACCGGACGACGGGTCGGCGGCGGGGGGACGAGGCCGCTTGTCACCGCTACTGAGCCGCCGCCGGCGCCCGGGTCCGCGCTTCCAGGGCCACGCGCCGCGCGGTAATGGCGTCGAGGCCGGCCTTGGCCGACGCGATCTTGGCCGGGTCGCCGCCCTGCTTGGCTTCCAACCACCCCTCGGTGGCTTCCATTTCACGCACGGGCAAGAGATGGCTGTCATCGGCGGCCTTGAAGCCTCCCACATTGACCTTCGCCATATAACCGCGCGCCTTGACGGCCTCGGGACTGTCGCCCTGACCATAGGTCAGAAAGAACTGGCGCAATTTTTCCTTTACGGCGGGATCGATATCCTTTCGCCAAACAATCGGATCTTCCGGCAAGGGCGGCGATTGCCAGATCACGCGGACCTCGTCCGCCTCCTGGCGACCGTGCTGGCGGTTGAGCAGCAGTGAGGTCGAATTGTTGGTGGCGACATCGATCTGGCCATTGGCGACCGCGAACAGATTGGTTTGATGGCTGGCCCCGCTGCGCACCTGCTTGAAGCAGGCCGCCGGGTCGATATTGCGCGGCGCGAACAGATAGGTTTTCGGCGCCAGCGTACCCGATGTGGACAACGCGTCGCCCAGCCCAAACGACAGGGTCTTGTTGCATCTCAGCACGGTGTCGAGGTCGAGCTTGCTCTTCGCATTGACGATCAAAACGGACGTGTAGCCATCGACGCCCGTGGGGTCGACCGTGCGGGCGAAAACCTCGCCGCCGGCCCGCCGCACCGCCTCAAGCCCCGACCGGTTGGAAAACCACCCGGCATCGGTCTTTTTGAATTTCATCGCCTCGATCAGCAGGGTGTAGTTGCTGGTGAAATACGGCGTTACCCGCAGACCGGTCTGGCGGGACATGTCGGCCAGAATCGGCCGCCAGTATTCCGCCATGCTGGCGGACGCTTCGGTGGACAGCACCGAAAACCGAATCTCACCGGCCGGGGCGGCGCCCCCCGCCATCCCCGCCTTGCCGCAGGCCGCGAGCGACGCGGCCATGCCCGCCTGGGCGGCGAACAGACGACGCGTAATCATGGTGGCGCTCCTTCCCAAAAGGCATCCTGAAACTCAGGGCCATAAATATCGATCAATTGTTCATGCCCAAGGCCCGCGGTCGGACCGTCATAGACCACGCGGCCCGCCTTAAGCGCCACCACGCGATCGCAATAACGCAGGGCGTAGTCCACCTGGTGCAAGGTCACGACCACGGTGAGGCCGTCGCGCGTGTTGAGGTCGCGCAGGATATCCATCACCCGCCGCGCCGCCACCGGATCAAGGGAGGCGACCGGTTCGTCGGCCAGCACGACCTCGGCGGTTTGCACCAGCGCCCGGGCAATAGCGCCGCGTTGCTGCTGTCCGCCCGACAGGGTGTTGGACCGCTGGGCGGCATGGTCGGCGACCCCGACGCGGTGCAGGGCGGCCATGACCGCGAGGCGGGTGCTCCCGGGCCAGAGTCCGAGGAGGCCGCGCCAGAAGGGAATACGGCCAAGCGAACCCAGCGCCGCGTTGGTGAACAGGGAGAGGCGTCCCACCAGATTGAACTGCTGGAAAATAAACCCCATCCGCGCCCTTGCCCGCCTGACCTTGTCGGTCAGACGACCGCGCGACTGAAGACGCCACTGAAAGGCGTCGATTGTCCCATCATCAACGTCGATGATTTCCAGGCCGGCAATCGCTCGGAGCAGGGTCGACTTGCCAGAGCCGGAGGCGCCGATCAGGGCGACCATTTCGCCGGCCCGCACATCCAGTGAAACCCCGTTCAGGGCGCGGGCGCCGTGGAAGGTCTTGCTGACGGCGCGCAGGCGGAGCACGGGGGCAAGCGTCATCGGCGGCGTTCCATGCGAAGATCGGGGCGCCGCGCTCTGCCGGCGACCGCCAAGGGCTGCAAAGGTTTCATGCCACGGCGGGCAAGTGGCGGTCCAGGGCCTGCTGTCGCTCCGTGATCGCGCATTTACGCTTTACATCCTTTGTTCAGGACCCTATTTCCACCGCTCCGGCGGACCCGATGTCCTCAAAAGCGCTGCTAACGCCGGCCTGGGTTCAACAATTTGCAGGGGGCTACGTGAATTGCACACGTACCATTCTCCCCTGGACCTGGTCCGTGAGCGGTCGCCGGAACGTCCTGTCGCACTCGTGCGACCGGACGCCGTGGCCGTAGCGGCGCGCTGGTTCAGGTCTAATTTCGCGGGCGATGTCCTCTATGCGGTGAAGGCCAATCCTTCGCCCTGGATGATTCACGCCCTGTTTGAAAACGGCGTCGATTCTTTCGACGTCGCCTCGATCGCCGAGATCGAGCTGGTCGCCGCTAATGCCCCCGGCGCCCGCATGGCCTTCATGCATCCGGTCAAGAACCGCGAGGCGATAAGGACGGCCTATTTCGAGCATGGCGTGCGCACCTTTGCCTTGGATACGCACGAGGAACTCGCGAAAATTCTCGACTCCACGGGCGACGCCAAGGATCTTAACCTGATCGTTCGATTGGCCGTGGAAACCGCCGGCGCGGCCTATAGCCTGTCCGGAAAGTTCGGAGTCGATGCCCTCGAAGCCCCCGACCTGTTACTGGCCGCGCGCCGGGCGACGCAGGAGCTAATGGGGGTCTCGTTTCACGTCGGCAGCCAGTGCATGCGGCCCACCGCGTTTCAGGCGGCCATGGCCCAGGCCTCGCGCGCCCTGGTCAGGGCCGGCGTGTTCGCCGATGTGGTGGATGTGGGCGGCGGATTTCCGTCGGTCTATCCAGGCATGGTGCCGCCCGACCTCTCTGAATACACCGCCGCCATTGATCGCGGCTTCAACGAGATGATGGTGCACGAGACCACCGAACTCTGGTGCGAGCCGGGCCGGGCGCTTTGCGCGGAGGGTGCGTCCCTGCTGACGCGCGTTGAATTGCGCAAGAGCGACGCGCTCTACCTGAACGACGGCGCCTATGGATCGCTGTTCGACGCGGCGCACAGCAAGTGGCCGTTCCCGGTCAAGCTGACCCGCGCCGGAACGCCGGCGCAAGGGCCGATGAAGCCCTTCCACTTCTATGGTCCCACCTGCGACTCCATCGACCACATGCCCGGCCCGTTCTGGCTGCCCGACGATGTGCGCGAAGGCGACTATGTCGAGATCGGCATGCTGGGCGCCTATGGCATTGCCATGGCCAGCCGGTTCAACGGCTTCGGCGACGTGGAGACCGCGGCGGTGGATGATGCGCCCATGGCCTCGATGTTCGGTCTCGCCCCCCGGTCGATCGCCACGCCGCGCACCGAGAGCGAGACGGTCATCAGGCTGTCGCGCGCGCGTGGCAAGCGACGCAAACGGCGGTAGTCCAAACGATCCGTTGATCGCCTCCACATCGGAGG
>JAYUBD010000451.1:0-4966 GCA_043740995.1 Caulobacteraceae bacterium
GAGGACCTTCGAACCCTGGTCACCCTGGCCCGACGACGCCATCCGGGCGCGCTGATCGCCGTGGTCGGCGAAAGCCTGGGTGGCGCGGTCGCCGTCGAAGCCTTCGCTTCGGACCGGCCGCCGGACGCCGATCGGCTGATCCTGGTCGCGCCTGCCGTATGGGGTTGGACCAGCCAGCCGCTGATCAACCGCGCCACGCTCTGGCTGGCCGCCCACATCGCGCCGGGCCGGGTGTTCGCGCCGCCGCGCTGGCTGACAAACCACATCGCTCCAACCGACAATATCGCCGAACTGCGGGCCATGAGCCGCGATCCCCTGTTGATCTGGGGGGCTCGCGCCGACGCCCTCTATGGCCTGATGAACACCATGCAGCGGGCCCAACGTCGCATGGCCGCCCTGCCCGCGAACACCCTCTATCTGTATGGCGCCCACGACCAGATCATCCCGAAATCCCCGACCCGTCTGGCCGCCCGCCGACTGCCGCCCGGGGATCGATCGGCCTATTACGACAAGGGCTGGCATCTGCTGCTGGCCGATCTGCAAGCGCCCACGGTCTGGGGCGACGTCCTGGCCTTCATCCACGCCCCGACCGACCCCCTCCCCTCCAAGGCGCCCGAAATCGTACGGGCGCTCGCGCGGTTCACGCCTCCCGGCGCTTGACGGCTGGCGTGCCGGTCGCGCATTACCGCGCCGATAAAATTCAAAGAGGAATTCAGACATGGCCGACCTGCGCTTCGACGACAGGGTAGCGATCGTGACCGGCGCGGGCGGCGGGCTTGGCCGGCAGCACGCCCTGGAACTCGCCCGGCGCGGGGCCAAGGTTGTGGTCAATGACCTGGGCGCCTCGATGGACGGTTCAGGCGGATCGTCCGCCGCCGCAGATCAGGTGGTCGCCGAGATCAAGGCGGCCGGCGGCCAGGCGATGGCCAACGGATCGTCGGTGGCCGATGACGCCGGCGTCGAGCGGATGGTCAAGGACGCCATGGCAGCCTGGGGCCGCGTGGACATTCTGGTCGCCAATGCCGGGGTGCTGCGTGATCGGTCGTTTTCCAAGATGGACATGAACGACTTCGATTTCGTGATGGATGTGCATCTGATGGGCACGGTCAAGCCGACCAAGGCGGTGTGGGAAATCATGAAGGCGCAGAATTACGGGCGCATCGTGGTGACCACATCGTCGACGGGCCTGTATGGCAATTTCGGCCAGACCAATTACGGCGCCGCCAAGCTTGGCATTGTCGGCTTCATGAACACGCTGAAGCTCGAGGGTCAGAAGAACAATATCCATGTCAATGCCATCAGCCCGGTGGCCGGCACCCGGATGACCGAGGGCCTGATGCCGCCCGAAGTGTTAAAGCGCCTCGCCCCCGAATTCGTCACGCCGGGCGTCGTCTATCTGTGCTCGGACGAGGCGCCGACCGGCGTCATCCTGACGGCCGGGGGCGGCGCATTCGCCGTGGCCAGGATCCACGAGACCGAGGGCCTGTGGTTCGGCGAACATGGCGCGTCGGTGGAAGACGTGCGCGACAACTGGGGCCGGATCGCCGACGAAACCGGTCAGAAGGCGTTCGCGGCCGGCGGCGAGCAGGGCCAGAAATTCTTCCGCAAGATGGCCGGCGGCTGAGCCCCGAAAAGGCCTTGCGCGGCGCGATGCGACAGGGTCAGTTAGGTAATCGCCCGCAAGAGGCGAATCTCTGATTGTCAGGAAATCGCCCTCGTGACCACGACCCCCAGCGGCTCCGCTCCTTCGTCGCGATTGTCTTTGCCGGGGCTGCTCGCCTTCTCTACCCCGGGGCTGTCCATCGGGGCGCTGGCGATCGCCATGAGCGTCTATCTGCCGCGCCACTATGCCGGGCATTTTGGCCTGGGTCTGCCCGTCGTCGGCTTCGCCTTCATGATCGTGCGTCTGGTCGATACCGCCTTCGATCCGTTCATCGGCGTGGCAATGGACCGCACGCGCTCGCGCCTAGGCCGCTATCGCCTGTGGCTGGTGGGCGGCGCGCCGGTCCTGATGGGCGCGGTCTATATGCTGTTCAACCCGCCGGGCGCCGTCGGCCTGCTCTATCTGGTCGGCTGGCTGTTCGTCTATTACATCGGCACCTCGCTGATCGCCCTGTCGCACGCGTCATGGGCCTCGGTGGTGGCCGGAAATTATCACGAACGGTCACGGGTGTTCGGCGTCATCCAGTTTGTCAGCATCATCGGGGCGACCATCGCCCTGCTTCTGCCGATCGCCATGGCCAAACACGACGGCTCCAGCGGTTCGGGCGATGTGGGCGCCATGGGCTGGTTCGTGTTCTGGGCGGTGCCGTTCGGCGTGATCCTGGCCGTGATGCGCACGCCCGAACGGGTCATTCAGGATCAGGGCGCGGACGGGTTCAAGCTGCGCGACTATTGGGAAATGATCTCGCGGCCCGACATGGGCCGAATCATCATCGCCGACTTCTGTCTCGCCCTGGGCCCGGGCTGGATGTCGGCGCTCTACCTGTTCTACTTCCATGATGCCCGCGGCTTCACCATCGCCAATTCGAGCCTGTTGCTGCTGATCTATGTGATGGCGGGCATAGCCGGGGCCATGACCCTCAGCATCGTCGCCCAGCGGATGGGCAAACACCGCACGCTGATGATGGCCAGCACCGGCTATTCGCTGGGCCTGATCGCCCTGGCCTTCCTACCCAGGGCGAATCTGCCGCTGGCGAGCGTGTTCATGGCCCTGATGGGTTTCCTCGCCGCCGGCTTTCCGTTGCTGGACCGCGCCATGGTGGCCGATGTGGGCGATGCGGTGCGGCTGGAGCAGGGCAAGCACCGGGTCGGCCTGCTCTACGCCATGATCACCACCAGCCAGAAGGTGGCCGGCGCCTTGAGCATCGGCCTTTCGTTCACCGTGTTGGGCTGGATCGGCTATCAGGCGAAGGACGGTGCGGTGAACACGCCGGAAGCCATTTTCGGGATGCAACTGGTCTATCTGATCGGCCCGGTAGTTTTTGTCATGCTCGGCGGCGCCTGTTTCATCGGCTACAAACTCGATTCCAAACGCCACGCGGAGATTCGCCGCCAACTCGAGGAACGCGACGGCCTGATCGAGGCGCCGATCATCGAAAGCCTGTCGGGTTCGCAATCCATGCCGGGCGTCATTCACGGGCACGACAGCGACGAGATCGTCCAGCCGGGTTGAATATTAGTGCGCAGCCGCGCGATGCCTGTTCCTATTCCCTCATATCAGAGCGTCATCAGGCGCCGGGCTTAAGTGTTTTGGGAGAAACGCCAGTGTCGACCACATCGCCGGGGGCCGCCGCGCCGCGCACCGCCGTGACCACCATTTTCAGCTTCGGTACGGTCGGACTGCCGCTGGCCGGCATTGCGCTGATCTATGCCGTCTATCTGCCACGTTATTTGGTCGGCCTTGGGGTGAGTTTCGTGGCGGTCAGCGCGGCCATCTTCACGGTGCGGTTCATCGATACGGCCTTCGATCCGCTGATCGCCCTGGTGATGGATCGCACCCGCACCCCGATAGGCCGTTATCGCCCCTGGCTGATCGCCGGATCGCCCTTCGCGATGCTGGGCATTTACAAGCTGCTGATGCCCGCCGGTCGGGTCGACGCGCCCTACATCATCCTGTGGCTGGTGGTGACCTATCTGGGCACATCGATGTTGAACCTCGGCCTCGCCGCCTGGGGCGCTGTTCTGGCGAAAAACTATGATGATCGGACGCGCCTCTATGGCCTGACCCAGGCGATGGCGGTGGTGGGGTCGGTCGGCCTGTTGCTGCTGCCGCTGTTCACCCAGGGCAAGGTGGTGGCCGGCAAGGCCGCCAGCATGCCGACCATCGGACTGATCCTGATGGTGTGTCTGCCCCTGGCCGTCGCGGTCTGCACCCTGCTCACGCCGGAGCGCCTCGCGGCCGCGGCGCCGCGCCGGCGGTTTTCCCTGGGCGCCTATGCTCAGGCGATGTCCCGGCCATCAATTCTGCGGATCGTCCTGGCCGATCTGATGCTGACCCTGGGACCCGGCACCACCGCGCCGCTCTATGTGTTCTTCTTTCACGACGCCAAGGGCTTTTCGATCTCGGCGGTGGGTCTGTTATTGATCGCCTATATCGGCGCGGGGCTGGTCGGGGCGCCATTCTGGGCGCGCGTGGCGCACAAGCTCGGCAAGCATCGGACCGTGCAGATCGCCTGCGTCGCCTATGCGATTTCGCAGACCATTCTGATGGCCATTCCCCGGGTGTGGCCGGGCTACAGCCTGGTCGATGCGCTCCCCACCGTGGCGGGCATGTTCGTGGTCGGCTTCGTGGCCAGCGCCTTCCTGTTGCTCATCCGAGCCATGGTCGCCGACGTGGTCGATGAGGTGAAGCTGGAAAACGGTCAGGACCTGACCAGCCTGCTGTTCTCCATGGTCACCACCACCACCAAGATCGGCGCCACCATCACCGTGCTGGCGGTGTTCCCGGTGCTGCAGATGGTCGGCTATAACGGCAAGGAGGGCGCGGTGAACACTCATGCCGCCATCCTCGGGCTGGAAATCTGCTATCTGTTCGCGCCGATCATTCTGGTGTTTGGCGGCGGTGCGGCGCTGATCGGCTACAAGCTCGATGCCCGGCGCCACGGCGAGATCCGCGCGGCCCTGGAGGAGCGGGAGTTGTCGACGCACTTCGCGGCGGCCGAGGAGTCGCTGGTGGGGCCGGCCTAGAGGCTTGGCGGCGCCGCCTTAAAAGCCCCACCCCGGACTTCACTTCGCTTCGTCTTCGACCCTCCCCAAAATTGGCGAGGGAGGAGGCGTCAACCTCGCACCGCGCGCGCCACCGCCGCGAACGCCTGGGCGACCGGGCTTTCCGGCATGGCGGCGGTCAGGGGCCGACCCTCGTCGGCGCCGATGCGCAAGGCGATGTCGATCGGAATCTCCCCCAGGAACGGCACGCCGAGCGTCGCCGCCTCGGCCCGCGCGCCGCCCTGGCCGAAAATCGGGA
>JAYUBD010000452.1:0-4950 GCA_043740995.1 Caulobacteraceae bacterium
GCCAAGGCGATGGCGGCCACGGCCAGGCTGGCCAGCCAATAGAGCGGCGCCACCCGCGTCACGCGCCGCCACAGGAAGGCGATCGGGGAAACCGCCCGCCCGGCCGTCACCGTCCACATGATCACCCCGCTGATCACGAAAAAGACATCGACGCCGGCGCGACCCACATCGAAACCGCCCGTTCTCCATTGCAAGGCGTGGTAAACGACCACCGTCAGGGCGGCGACCGCCCGCAGATACTGGATGGAGAGCAGGGGCCTTATGCGCGCATCTGAACCGTGGCACGAACCTTGCAAAGCCCACCCCTTTCCGGGCCAATTTTCTCACGGCTTGGCCCGCTGATGGACCGCCGGAGCCTGTTGCATCTGGCCGGCGCGGGCCTGTTGGCGGCCCCGTCGCAGAGCCAGGCCCAGGCGCCCAAGCCGGGACCCCATGCCGAAGGCAGTGTCCTAGCCGGTTCGGCGCTCGCCCCCAAATGGACGGAATTTTTCAAGGGCCAGCGTGTCTGGGCCTATGTGGACCGCCATAGCGTCAATCCCGGCGAGCCGCTTAACTTCATGCTGGCCGGCGGCCCGGGGCAGCCGGTTCGACAGGTCCGCCTGGAGATCTTTCGCTACGGCGCCGCCGCGCCGAGCCCGATCTGGACCAGCAACTTCGCCGCTGTGGGCCATCGCGGGATCACCGCCTCTGGCGCGGCCATCGGACCTGGCTGGCCCCCCACATTCGCCAGGGTCGATACCAGCGCCTGGCCGCCGGGATGCTATTTCGCCGATGTCGTCGAGCAGACTACCGCCACCCGAGATGTGCGCGCCGCCTTCTGGATCGTCAGCAATCCCCGACGTTCCGGCTCGGTGCTGGCCAAGCTCGGGGTCAATACCTATCAGGCCTACAACCCGTGGGGCGGTCACAGCCTCTATCCCAATGGCGACGACGCGCGTGGATTGATGGTGTCGTTCGATCGCCCGACGCCCCCTAGTTTCTTCGAGTATGACGCCTATCTGGTAACCTGGCTGGAATCGTTGGCCCCGACCCTGGGCGGCGTCGATTACGCGGCCAATTTTGATGTTCATCAGGACCCCTCGCTGATCGACCACTACCCCTTGGTGATTACCGGGTCGCATGACGAGTATTGGAGTGGCGAGGAGTTCGAGGCCTTCCACCGGCGCATTTTTACCCTGGGTCGCAACACCGCCTTCCTCGGCGGCAACACCGCCTATTGCCAGGTGCGTTTCGGCGATCTCAACCGAGCGCCGGGCGATGCCGATCGGGGCCGGCAGTTGGTATGTTACAAGACCGCGCTCGATCCGATCATCGATCGGGCCGGCGCGCTCGACCCGCGCCGGCTGGAGACGACCGACTTCCGCCACGATGCCAGGCGTCCGGAAACCATGCTGTTGGGCGGCGCCTATCAAGGCTGGTTCGAGCCCGCCGGCGCGCAGAGGCCGAGCTACAAGGTTGTCCGCACCGATCTGCCGTTCTTCAAGGGAACCGGTTGGAAGGTCGGCGACCTGGCCGCCGAGGTTGTCGGCTATGAGTGGGACAATCACGATCCCGACCGCGATGGTCGGCGCTTGTGGGATGCGCGGCGATCTCACGACCCGGCCATTCCGGAGGCTTCCGTCAGGGTGCTGTTTCGCGGCGAAGCGCTGGATGCGGAGGGGCAGCCAGGTGCGGCCGAAGCCACCTATTATCAATCCGACGCCGGAGCCAAGGTGTTCAACGCCGGATCGGTCCGGTGGTCCTGGGGCCTGGGCAAGGCCGGTTTCGCCAATCCGTCATTCCAGCGGTTCAACGAAAATCTGGTGCGCGGCCTCGCCGCCAAACCCTCTTGAAGCCAACGGCATCCTGCCTTCCACTGGGCGTCTCTGGAAGGGTAGCGGATGAGAGTTGAACATTTCGATCCGAGCCACGGCGGCACGATAACCGCCGTGGTGATCGGCGCGCTGCTGGCGACGCTCAGCGGCATCGTCGCCACCCAACTCGAGGCGTATTTCAAGCGTCGGGAACGGGAACGCGACGCGGCTCTGTTGTTTGGCGAACTGCTCTCGACCCTGCGGGTCCTGCTCGGCGCCGCCACCGCTTCACAAAAGGTGGGCGACCCGTTTGGCCCGGTCACCACCCGCATTCTCCACGCCTGCCGAGGGGAACTGGACATATACGACCGCAATCGGGAACGACTCTATGATCTGCGGGACGCCGCCTTGCGCGGGAAGATCCATTCTCTGGCGGTGCGTATGGCGATGCCGCTGGACGGCCTGCTGTCCGCCGCGCCGCAACTGGCCGAACGCCTTGATGATCCGGCGCTGGCCGGCCTTCGAGACGCGCGCGCCCAAGGCTGGATTTTCCTCCGACGCCACGGCGACGAAATTCCGGACATCGTTAAGGCGCTCGGAATACTGGGGAAACACACCTTCGCCGCCTATGCGGACACAGCCACGCCGGCTCCAGGAACGGCGCCCTAACCCTGAACGGTTTGCCCGGTCGGTCGGCGGCGCCTGGGTGACCGGCGGGCGCTTGTGGCCGGCAGAGGAACCGCCAGTCGCCGATCAATCGCGGCGACAATCAGTTGGGCCGACCATTTGTGCATGGTCAGCAGATCCGAGACCGCCGGACCCGCCAGTGGAATGGCGGTGATCACGGTCCGCGCGCCCATCAGCCCGGCCGCCAATGCCAGGGTTGACAGCGGCACGCGCGCCCGCGCCCCTTGGGTCAACAGAAAGGCCGCGGCCGCGGCGCTGTAGATTTCTCCCATCCCGGGAATCCAGCTGAGGGCGCCGTCCAGGCCAAGGCTAAAAGGTCCCAGCCGGACAAGGCCGTCCGACAGGCGACCGACCCGTTCGACAGAACGCCGGATTGAAAGCAGATCTGGGTGACGGGACATCTGGCCAGGCTCTCTACGACCGGGCGACGTTGCGCCCAAGCCGTGAGACATGGGTGGTGCGCGGCGATTCCGCCAGGGCGCGGTCCGCGTTAGGGCGCGAAGCTGCTGCGCGCCTTGACGCCCCAATGCCCATCTTCAAGGGTGACCACATAGATTGAGTCAAAGCCGCCGATCTGGCTGCCATCCGCGCGGTAACGAGTGAACCGCGTGTCGAAATGCACTTTGTCGGCGCCGCAGTGAATCACCTCGCGTCGCTCCCAAGCGGAATGATGCCAGTCGCTCAGGGCGCCGGTGACGAACAATTCAGGTTTGTGATAACCGCGCTCGATCACGGTGAGCGTGTTGGACGCCAGACGCACGCTCGGGAAGTTGAACGTGGCCTCGAAGGCATCGACATCCCTGGCGTTAAACGCGGTCATAAAATCGTCCAGGCAGCGCATGGCCTCGACAAATGACTGGGAGGGATTCGTCACAGCTTAGGACCTTATGGGCTTCGATGGCATCGAAACCGGCACGGCGCGGCCGCTGAAAAATCCGGGATTGGCCTCAAGACAGGAAAAAATCGCGCGAATTTCGCCCCCGATGCAAAAAGATTCGGGTTTGAGTATTGAAATAAACGCCCGCGGCAGACACATTAAGTGTCGCCGTGGGCATTCCCCCCCATTCTCGCGGCTTACTTGGCCCGGTGAGGTGTTTGTCTCGCCGGGCCACTTTTTTCTTATGCCCGCCCCACTGGCAAGGGCGCATGTGATCGTTCGCCAACTCACTGTCGCCGCGTGTCAAATTCGCAACAATTAGCGTGTGGGGTGACTATCGTCGGTCGGAGGGGGCGCCGCCGCGCGCAGCGGCACTGGCTGCCCCTGGAATGAAGCATCAAAATCCGCCAAGGCGGCCTGAGCGCCCGATACCGTCGCGGGTTCGAAAAGTGCGGCGGGCACGCTGATCATTATCCGGTCAATCCTCACGGCATCGGCGGGACGAAAGGCGTGCAACAGCAGCAGGGCGCCGAACAAAGCGACGCCCACCCAGGCCAGAACGGAGAATGTGGCGCCGACCAGCCAGACCGCCACCCTGGGCGCGTCCAAATGCTCGTTCGGGAGTTCCGGGAGGTATTGCGCGGTGCGGCGGTCAAGCCAGTCAAACCAATGACGACGACCGAAAGAGGAATTTGCTTGCGCCATGCGACTTGAACCTCCTTTCCCTGTTCCAGATATTCTAAAGACTCCGCAGTCCGACGTCAAAGGGAGTCCGCCACTAATCACAGAGCGCAGCGGGCACGATTCGGTGACACAAGTAAATCACCCAGGCGGCCCCTGGGCGCGACAAATTAACGCACAAGCGATCAAATGCGTGTGTTCCCGGTGGAAGGCGCGCCGCCTCAAGACCCGCCTGATTTGAGACGGGATGCGCTGTTACATCAGCGTTCCGTCCGACAGGCGGAATGTAATACAACCGGCCCGCCCCCAATTGTAACCGAATGAGACCGCCGCATGACTCTGTCCATCTATGATGCTTCAATCCCCGTTTTCAACGGCATGCTGCGCAATCTCGCGGCCATATTGAAGAAGGGTGAGGCCTCCGCCGAGGCGCGTAAGATCGACCCCGCGATCCTGATCGCCGGTCGGCTGGCCCCCGACATGGCCCCGCTATCGCGGCAGATCCAGATCGCCTCCGACGCGGCCAAGGGAGCCGGGGCGCGGCTTGCGGGCGCCGAGACACCGTCATTTCCCGACACGGAAACCACTTTCGCGGACCTGTTCGATCGTATCGACAAGACCATTGCCTATTTGGACGGCCTCGACCCCAAGGCCTTCGACGGCGCGGAGACCCGCCCCATCACGCTGAAGCTGCCGAGCGGGGAAATGATCCTGACCGGTCAGGCATTTCTGCTCAATTTCGCCATGCCGAACTTCTATTTCCACGTCACGACGGCCTACGACATCTTGCGTCACAACGGCGTGGAGATCGGCAAGCGCGACTTTTTGGGCGCGCCCTGACGCCGGCCTATTTCAGGAAGGCCCGCACCTCGGTGAGGAAAGCGTCCAGCCGATCATGGTGCACCCAGTGAC
>JAYUBD010000453.1:0-4934 GCA_043740995.1 Caulobacteraceae bacterium
CCGCCGGAAGGCTTCCACTACGAACTGTTCATGGACGAGGCCAACCAGAAGATCTCGAAGTCCAAGGGCAATGGCCTGACCATGGAGGAATGGCTGCGCTACGGCGCGCCCGAGAGCCTGGCCTATTACCTGTTCCAGTCGCCGAAGACCGCCAAGCGGCTGTTTTTCGACGTGATCCCCAAGGCGACGGACGAGTATCTGCAACAGCTGGACGCCTATCACCGCCCGCCTGCCGAGGGCGCCAACGCCAGGCCGGTCAATCCGCTGGACAATCCGGTCTGGAGTGTTCACGGCGGCGATGTGCCGGCCAAAGGATCGCCGGTTTCGTTCACCCTGTTGCTCAATCTGGTCTCGGCGTCGAACGCCTCGGACAAGACCCTGTTGTGGGGCTTCCTCGCCCGACACTTTCCGGCGGCGACGCCGCAAAGCGAGCCTCTGCTGGATCGCCTGACGGATTTCGCCATCCACTATTACGAAGATTTCGTGCGTCCCGCCAAACGCTTCCGCGCGCCGGACAGCCGCGAGCGCGCCGGGTTCGAGGACCTGTTGGCGCGGCTGAAGACGCTGCCGACCGGCTGCCAGGACGCCGAGCTCATCCAGAACGAGGTCTATGCCGCCGGCAAAGACGCCGGGTTCGAGCCGCTGCGGACCTGGTTCACCGCCCTCTATGAGGTCCTGCTCGGCCAGAGCCAGGGACCCCGATTTGGCTCGTTCGCGGCGATCTTTGGGCTGGCGGAGACCATCGCCCTAATCGAACGCGTCCTGGCGGGCGACGATCTTTCCGCGCCCACCCTATAGTCCGGTCGGGCCGGCATAGGCCCCGACCGCGATCTCGCCAGCCGTTTCGATATGAACATAGATGCCGCAGAGCACATGGCCGTAGAAGCGATGCAGAGCGCCCGGTATGTCCAGATCGCGGATCGCGGTCACCGGGTCGACCATGGTCGCGGCGCAGCGGGTGATCGGTTGAAACACCGTGGCGGCGGCTGCGCCCAGCCTCACCCCGCGACCGGTCCAGTCGTTTTCCACCCAGGCCGCCCAACCCTCGACATAGAGGTTGGCGCGAAATCGGAGCGGGTCCACCGGCGCGCCCAGCCGCGCCGCCAGATCGCGGATACTGGCCAGGTTGATGATCGAAACATGCCCCCGGGGATGGTCGAGAAACCGATGACCCCCGCCATCGACCAGACGAAGGGGTCCCCGCGCTTCGTCGCCCAGAATCTCGGTGAGCCACGCCGCGAAGGCGGCGCGCCCTGTTTCGGTGTGGATGGCCGCCGCGATATCGGTCGCCCCCGCCGCCTGGGCGTGCAGCAGGCCGGACGCGTCGTCAAAGTGCGTGCGGATGCCGGCCACGGCGGCGATGTTGGCAAGGACCGTGAAATTCTGCTTGGCGATCCAACGCGGCGCGGCGGGATCGAAGCCGCAGGGTCCATCCTCAACGGCGAACAACCGGTCGCCCGGAAAGGGCGCGCCCGGCATCAACCGCGCCCGCTGCACGGTTTCAGGGGTGTAGCCCTTGATCGGATGCCGATAAAGTGCGGCGACGGCGCCGGTCATGTCGCGACTCCCATGGCGCGGCCCCGGGGGAGGGGGCGGTCCGGATGATGTTCAGCCGCAAGGATCAGGTCTCGCTGTCGCTGCGCCTCGCCCCCTGGCTGGCCGTAATCGCCATGGCCGCCTTTTGGCCGCGAGGCAAGACACATGGGCCGGATGCGGCGGCCCCGGCCTGTTCGACACCCCACCAATTCGACGCCGCTGAACCCGGGCGTGGCCGCGACGCCAATACGCCCTGGGCCATCCCGTCGCGGGGCTGGAAGGACATCCTTTGGCGCACCTGGCGCGAAATGGGTCGAGACCGGCTGGCGGCCCTGGCGGGCAGCGTTACCTTCTACCTGTTGCTGGCGACCTTTCCCGCCCTCGCCGCCTTCGTCTCGGTCTATGGCTTGTTCCTCGATGTGGCGGCGGTGGAGCGGCAACTGCACCAGCTGTCGGCGGTGTTTCCAAGCGACGTGGTCAACCTGATCGGCGACCAAATGGTGCGCCTGGCCAGCCAGAAGCACGAAGCCCTGGGCGCGGCATTCGCGGCCAGCACCCTGGTCTCGGTCTGGAGCGCCAATGCCGGGATGAAAGCCTTGTTCGACGGTCTGAACGTCACCTATGACGAGACCGAGAAACGCCCTTATCTGCAACGCACCCTGATCACCTATTGCGCCACCCTGGGCGCTCTGCTGTTCCTGGCCGCCGTGGTGGCGATGACCCTGGCCGCGCCGATCCTGTTGGGCGCCGTCGGCCTGCACGAGCTCAAGTCCTGGTGGACTCCGCTGCGCTGGCTGTTGGTCTATCTGCTGGCGGCCGGCGCCTTCACCCTCGTCTATCGCGTGGGTCCGAGCCGCCGTCCGGCGCGCTGGCCGTGGCTGATCGTCGGCGGCGTGACGGCGGCCCTGGCCTGGATGGCCGGTTCGCTGGGCTTCAACTGGTATGTCGCCAATTTCACGCATTTCGGCGTCACTTATGGCTCGCTGGGCGCGATGATCGGCTTCATGCTGTGGGTGTGGTTCTCCCTGATGGTGGTGCTGACCGGCGCCGAACTCAATGCCGAGATCGAACACCAGACGGCGCACGACACCACGGTCGGCGCGCCAGAGCCGCTGGGCCAGCGCGGCGCGGTGATGGCCGATACGGTGGGCAAGGCCTTCACCGTATCGCCACGCGAGGCGGGGGGGATGGCCGTGGCGTTCGCCTCGCGGCAGGTGGGGTATGTGGTGGGTTTAATGCGGAGGCTGGCGAGAGTTTAGGGGTGGTGCGCGGTGAGGTGTTTGGCTCGGGACCGGCCGACAAGCGGACGTTTCGAGGGTCGGAGAAGGGCGCCGACTATTGCCTGTCCGCCGGCCGGCGAAGTCAGAAGGAATAGTCGCCCGCGGACTTCAGTCGGGGCGGATCGGCGCGCCGCGAAAGGGCGGAAACCTTCCCTAACTCGGCGGGCGCGGCGCATTGCCTCGGCCCTGCCAAAATGGGGAGGGTCGCGGTTATGGGCATCCGCCTTTATCCGAAACTCTCTTCCAGGCTCGCCAGCCTTGCCGCCTGATCCTCGGCGATAAGGGGGTTGATCACCTCGTCGAGGGATTCACCCTCGATAACCTTGGGCAGGTTATAGAGGGTCAGATTGATGCGGTGGTCGGTGACCCGGCCTTGCGGGAAATTGTAGGTGCGTATGCGTTCGGAGCGGTCGCCGCTGCCGACCTGGCTTTTGCGGGCTTCGCTGCGTTCGGCGTCCAGGCTGTCGCGCTTTTCCTGGTGCAGGCGGGCCTTCAGCACCTTCATGGCCCGGGCGCGGTTCTGGTGCTGTGACTTTTCGGAACTGGTGACCACGATGCCGCTGGGCAGGTGGGTGATGCGCACCGCCGAGTCGGTCTTGTTGACGTGCTGACCGCCGGCCCCGCTGGAGCGGTAGGTGTCGATGCGCAGATCGCCGTCATTGATCACGATCTCGACATCCTCGACCTCAGGCAGTACGGCGACCGTGGCGGCGGAGGTGTGGATGCGGCCTTGCGTCTCGGTATCCGGCACGCGCTGCACACGGTGGACGCCGCTTTCAAACTTCAGCCGGCCGAACACCCCCTCGCCCTCAATGGAGGCGATGATTTCCTTATAGCCGCCGGCGTCCCCCTCGGAGACGCTCTCGATATCCACCTTCCAGCCGCGCACCTGGGCATAGCGCTGGTACATGCGGAACAGGTCTCCGGCGAACAGCGCCGCTTCGTCGCCGCCGGTGCCGGCCCGCACCTCCAATATGGCCGAGGCGTTTTCATCGGCATCGCGAGGAGCCAGTAACAAGGCGAGCTCGCGTTCCAGATCGGGCAGATGTTGGTCGATATTGGCCAGTTCGTCGCGGGCCAGCGACGCCATCTCCGCATCGCCGGCCGCCTGCATCTCCTCCAGTTCGGCGCGTTCGGCCCGCGCTTTCGCCAGGCGTTGCGCGAAATCCGCCACCGGCTTCAATTCGGCATATTCCTTGCCCAGCCGGACGATCTCGGCCCCGTCATTGACCGCGCCCATCCGCGCCTCCACCTCGCGGAAGCGGTCGAGCACTTGTTCGAGACGGGCCTGGGGCAGGCGCACGGCGGTTCAGCCTAAATTTCGGAAAACGGAGGCGCGCTTCTAGCGCGAGCCGGCGCCCGCGTCACGCGCCGGCTGCAATGAGCCTTGGCTGACCCAAGGGCCGCCTCTATTTAATGAGATCTGAAATTGACTCCGCCAAAAAACCCTGCATCGCAGCCACATCTGGAGACCTGCCATGGCCGAAGCCTATATCGTCGCCGCCACCCGCACCGCGGGCGGGCGCAGGAAGGGCAGGCTTGCCGGCTGGCATCCCGCGGACCTCGCCGCCCAGGTGCTGAACAATCTGATCGACCGTACTGGCGCCGATCCGGCCCTGGTCGAGGATGTGATCATGGGTTGCGTCAGCCAGGCCGGTGAACAAAGCAATAATATCGCGCGCGGCGCGGTATTGGCTTCGCGTTTCCCTGAAAGCGTCCCGGCCACCAGCGTCGATCGCCAGTGCGGCTCGTCGCAACAGGCTCTGCATTTCGCCGCCCAGGCCGTGATGAGCGGTACTCAGGACATCGTTATCGCCGCCGGCGTCGAGAGCATGACCCGCGTTCCCATGGGCACCCCGGTGATCCTGCCGGCCCAGGCGGGCCTCGGCACGCCGATGAGTTCGCTGCAGCAGGCGCGGTATCCCAACATCCAGTTCAGCCAGTTCATGGGCGCCGAGATGGTCGCCAAAAAGTACGGGCTGACCAAGGATCAGCTCGATGAATGGTCGTATCAAAGCCACCAGAAGGCGATCGCCGCCACGCAAGCGGGCGCGTTCAGGGACGAGATCGTCACTATTGAGACCACCGACGCCGCAGGCGCCGTCAGCCTGCACAGTG
>JAYUBD010000454.1:0-4927 GCA_043740995.1 Caulobacteraceae bacterium
TATCAATCGGGCTCTTTGACCTCGCACCCGCGTTTCATTTGGCCTTATTCCCGCGCGAGACCCCGAAGTCGCCTGGATCGGCCTTCACTTGGCGTCAGGTCTTGTTGACGGTTGACTAAAGACCTCATTGATTCGGCCATCGCCCCGACCGACGACCAACAGTCCATCGCCCGTTTCAATGCGAACATCCCCCTTGGGCCGAACCACGGAGTCGCCATTGCGTCGATTGACCTGCACCACGAACAGTGCGCCGGAAGCCCGGCGCTCTATGGCTTCAACGGTCATTCCGACTACCGCCGCGCCCTCGGCGGCGAACACCAACTCCATCTCCATGCCCAGATCCCTCAGGATCCGTTCAAAGTCCAACATCCTTTCCGAGCCATGGAGGAACCGTCCAGTGCCCGGAAACAAGATCATTTCGGCAATCCGCTCAGCGCCGATATGGGTCGGCAGGACAACCTTGTCGGCCCCGGCATGAAGTAGTTTTCGCTCGGTCGATGGCGCTTCGCCCCGGGCGATAATCTGCAAAGCCGGATTGAGGCTTCTGGCGCTCAAGGTGATAAAGACGTTGGCGGCGTCATCCGGCAACACGGTCGCCAGCACCCGGGCCCTTTCGACCCCCACCGCCAACAGGGCAGCCTCGTCGGTGGCGTCTCCTGGCCAGCAAAGATAGCCCAAGGCATGAATTTCGGCGAGTCGCGCCTCGTCTCGTTCAAGGACGACGAAGTCCGCGCCGCCGGCGGCAAGGTCCTTGGCGAGCATCACGCCGATGCGGCCAAATCCGCAAACAATGACGTGACCTTCCAGCTTTTGAATATGGCTTTTCACGCGATTGGCTCCAAACAATTGTTGGATTTGAGAAAAGGTCAATGCCTGGACCAAAGCGCCGGTCACCAGGATCATCCCCGTGCAACCGAGCACGATCGTACCGATGGTGACCATGTGTAGAAACGGTGTGTTGATCGGCCGCACTTCACCGTAGCCCACCGTATAGATCGTCATCAACACCATGTAGAGCGCGTCGGTAAGGCTCCAGCCCGCCCACACATAGGCGGAGGTTGAGACAGCGACGATCATCATCACAAAAATGATGATCCCGATCAGATTTTTCAGCGGAGACGCCGCCAGAGCATTCATCACCCAGCCCTAAACCGAAACGGCCCCGACGCCCCAATGCAAAAATCCAATTTCGCGGGAGTATCGCGACACTCCCGCGCCCGGACCGTCGCCGCCACGTTTGTGGCAATGGGGCCACAGGTGCATGCACACCGCGCAAAGTTCGCCAGCTCGCACACAATTGTGACAAATTTAACCCGCAGGCATCCACGTCACATTGGCGACGTCTCGCCATATCACCACGGACTAACCTTGGCCGGTCCATGATGAAACAAGACATAAACTTCCGGGGAACCATCGCTATGAAAACGTTATTCGCTGGCGCAAGCCTGTTGCCACTGTTCGTTGCCATGGCGGGAGCGGCCCAAGCCGCCGACGCGGCGGCGCCCGTCACGTCGCTGGGCGAGGTGATTGTCACCGGCACCCGTCAAGTTGGGGTCAAGGCGGCCGACAGCGCCGCGCCGATCGAACTGGTCGGAAGCCAGGCGCTGAAGCGCGTGGGTCAACCGGACCTGATCCAGGCGCTTGAACAGAATCTGCCGTCATTCAACGCCGAAGGCTATGGTCAGGACACCGCTGCCCTGGTGCTGGCCGCCAATCTGCGCGGCCTCAATCCGAATGACACCCTGGTCCTGGTCAACGGCAAGCGCCGCCATCCCACCGCTAACCTGCACGTCGATCCGGGTCCCTACCAGGGCGCCGCCACCGCTGATCTGGGCCTGATCCCGGTCGGCGCCATCGACCATATCGAAGTCCTGGAAGACGGCGCCGCGGCGCAGTACGGCACCGACGCCATCGCCGGGGTGATCAACATCATCCTGAAGAACTCACCGAGCGCCGGCAGCGTTTCCCTCACCGGCGGCCAATATTATGAAGGCGACGGCAAGACCGGCGCCTGGTCGCTCAACAAGGGCTTCGATCTGGGCGGCAAGGGTTTCCTGAACCTGACCGGTGAAGGCCGCTACCACGGCTTCAGCCGTCAGGGCGGCGCCGATTCGCGCTTCAACAACCCAGATGGCAGCCTGAAGTCCGGACTGGCCCCGGCCGACACCGCCGGCATCCCCAAGTCCCCCGGCTACCCGCTTCAGAATAAGATCTACGGCGACACCAAATCGACCGTCTATAACGGCTTCTACAATGCCGGTTTCGATCTCGGCGGCGGCGTGCAGGTTTACAGCTTCGGCAGCTACAGCCACCGCGATGCATCCGCCTACGAAAACTACCGCAGGCCCACGCGCGTGACCCAGAAGGTGGCCGGCGCGCTCGTCGTCCCCTTCCCGATCGGTTTCAGCCCGCGTGAATCGGTGAAGGAGAACGATTTTTCCGTCACCGGCGGCCTCAAGGGCGTTGCCTCCGACTGGAATTGGGATCTCTCCACCACCTATGGCAGCAATAAGGACGATATCTCGACCATCGATTCGGCCAACGCCTCGCTGTTCGCCGACACCGGGGCCACGCCGAGAAACTTCTATGACGGCCAGTTCAAGAGCACCGAGTGGACCAGCACCCTCGATATCGACCGGGCATTTGAAGCCGGCATGGCGGCGCCGCTCAATGTCGCGTTCGGCGGTGAAGTGCGGCGCAACACCTTTGGCATCATCCAGGGCGATGCGGCCTCGATCTATAAGGAAGGCGGTCAATCCTATCCCGGCTTCCAGCCCACCGACGCCGGCAGCCATTCGCGCACTAATTATGCGGGCTATATCGACATCGCCGCCAGCCCGGTCACCAATCTGAAGGTCGATATCGCCGGTCGTTATGAGCATTACAGCGATTTTGGCGCCGCCACGTCCGGCAAGATCACCGCGCGTTATGACTTCACGCCGGCCTTCGCCATTCGCGGTACGGTCAGCACCGGTTTCCGGGCCCCGACCCTTGCCGAAGAGTTCTATTCCGCCACCAATGTGTCGCCGTCCTTCGCCGTGGTGAACCTGCCGCCGAACTCGGCGTCAGCGCATTTCGCCGGCTTCTCGAACCTCAAGCCCGAGAAGTCGAACAATTACAGCGTAGGGTTCGTCGCCCATCCGGCCCCGGGCTTGCAGATCACCGCCGATGCCTATGAAATCGACATCCGCGACCGGGTCGTCAACACCGGAACGCTTCTGGGCCTGAGCGGAACGACGGTCGTGTCGGCGGCCGTGCTCAAAGCCATCGCCCTGCACGGCAACATTCTCGACAAGACCGTCAGCTATGTCGGGATCGCGGTGTTCACCAATGGCGTCAACACCCGCACGCGCGGCGTCGAAGCCACGGCGAGCTATGCGTCGGACTTTGGCGACATGGGCCACATCGATTGGTCAGCCGGTTTCAGCTACAATGACACCAAGATCACCAAGCTGCAGCCGCTGCCGACGGCGGTGAGCAATGTAGCATTCGGCCAGACATCGATCATGTCGCCCACCTCGATCAGCTATCTGACCACGGCCTCGCCGAAGGAGAAACTGGTCCTGGGCGCCTATGCGACGCACGGCAGATGGAGCCTCAACCTGCGGGAGACGATCTATGGCCCAAGCTCGGTCATCGTCGCCCCGAACGGCGCCGGCAGCGGTCCGTTCGCCACGCCGCTGCGGATCGGAACCACCGGCATCACCGATCTCGACATCGGCTACAACATTACCCGCGCCCTGAAACTGGACCTTGGGGCCAACAACCTGTTCGACCACAAGCCGCCGGTCGTCCCGACCCTGGCCACCGGCAAGATCGCCGATGGCAACAACGTCTATAATGAGCCAATTCAATCCTCACCGTTCGGCATCAATGGCGGCTACTACTACGTCAGAGCCACCTTCAACTTCTAGGGTTGCACCGCGGTCGGGCAGGGGCGTTCCCCGACCCGACCGACCCGGAGGCAGGTTTCCCGTCCGCCCCTGCGTGCGTCGCGTCTATATTCAATCGCGGCGAAGGGAGTGGGCTGGAAGCCCGCGCTCGGTTTGAAGGCATTGCCTCGACTAATGCTGACCCACCGCCTCGCCACCGAACACGACCTGCCGGCCCTCAAGGGGCTCATGGACCTGGCCATAGGCGAACTGCAGCGCGGATTTCTCGATGAGGCCCAAATCCGCGCGAGCCGCGCGGTCATGGGCCTCGATACCCAACTGGTGGCCGATCGGACCTATTTTCTGATCGAGGCGGATGGCCAACTCGCCGGCTGCGGCGGCTGGAGTCGGCGCGCGACCTTGTATGGCGGCGATCACAGCACGGCGCTGCGCGACGAGGCGCTGCTCGACCCGGCCTGTGATGCCGCGCGGGTCCGCGCGATGTACACCCATCCGGTGTTCGCGCGGCGCGGTGTCGGCCGGCTGATCCTTGGGCTGTGCGAATCCGCGGCGGCCGCACAGGGATTTGGCCGGGTCGAACTGATGGCGACCCTGTCCGGCGAGCCTCTGTATCGCGCGTGCGGCTATCAGGAAATCGAGCGCACGGCCGCCGCCGCGCTGGACGGCGTTTCGGTGCCGCTGGTTCGCATGGGCAAGGGTCTGTGACCGTCGCCCCGACCCTGGCCCAGGCGGTCGAACAGGCTGCGGCCTTGTTGGCGACGGATCCGGCGCGGGCGCAACGCCAGGCCGAAGCCGTCCTCAAGGCGGCCCCTCGCGATCCCCGCGCCATATTGATCCTGGCCTCGGCCCGCCGCCGGCTGGGAGACGCGGCGGCGGCGCACGCCTTGCTCATTCCCCTCGCCAAGGCCTGGCCGCGCGCGGCCCGGACACAATACGAACTGGGTCTCGTCCTCGCCGATCTGGGTGAAACGACGGCGGCGCTCGTCGCGCTGCGCCAGGCGACGAGCCTCAACCCGGATCTGACCGAAGCCTGG
>JAYUBD010000455.1:0-4912 GCA_043740995.1 Caulobacteraceae bacterium
GCCAGGGTCAGGCCTTCGTCACGCCGGAAGGCGGCGACATCCGCGTCCTGTCGATCCATGTAGCCATGATAGGTTGCATCGATTTCAATCTGCTCGCGGGCGAAATCCGGCCAGTCCGCGATCTGCGGCCAGACGCCCGCCAGATCGCCGAAGCCGATCTCGCGATGCGCGAGAAGTTGGATCAGGGATCGCTTCTGACCATCGGCGGTGATCTTGAAGCCGGAGCGGCCCGCCTCGGCGGGGGTCAGCATCAAGGTGCGGGCAGCCTCTCGCGCCTCCCGCAGCACCGCGCCCTTCGTCCGCCAAGCCGCGGCCCGTCCCGGACCGACGCAGCCCAGCTCGATGCCGCGATCCGTCAGCCTTTGGTCGGCATTATCGGCGCGCAACCGCAGACGAAACTCCGCTCGGCTCGTGAACATGCGATAAGGTTCGGTGACCCCGCGCGTCACCAGATCGTCGATCATCACGCCGATATAGGCCTCGTCCCGGCCAAAACTGGCGGGCCGCGCGCCGGAGGCTCGACGCGCGGCGTTTAGACCGGCCACCAGGCCTTGCGCCCCGGCCTCTTCATAGCCCGTCGTTCCATTGATCTGGCCGGCGAGATAGAGCCCGGGCAAACGCTTGACCTCCAGAGCGGGGTCCAACTCCCGAGGATCCACATAGTCATATTCGATGGCGTAGCCATGCCGGATGACCCGCACCCGCTCGAGGCCTGGAATAGTCTTTAAGAACAGGTCCTGGGTATCGGCCGAAACCGACGTCGAAATGCCGTTAGGATAGACGGTGTGGTCATCCAGGCCCTCGGGCTCAAGGAAGATCTGATGACTGTCCCGATCCACGAAACGCACGACCTTGTCCTCAATCGAGGGGCAGTAGCGCGGGCCGCGACCGCTCAGACGGCCGCCATAGACCGCCGATTCACTTAAGCGTTCGGCGATGATCCGGTGCGTCGCCGCCGTCGTCGCCGTGACCGCGCAGGCAATCTGCGGCGTCTCTATGCTCTGGGTCAAAAACGAAAAAGGAATCGGCGGATCATCGCCCGCCTGGCGGGCCAGTCCGGACCAGTCGATGGTGCGACCGTCCAGACGCGGCGGCGTGCCGGTCTTCAACCGTCCCATGGCAAGACCCGAACCGTAGAGGCGATCCGCCAGCCCGATCGAGGGCGCGTCCCCCGCCCGACCGGCGGCTTGGCGCTCGTCACCGCGATGGATGACGCCTTTGAGGAAGGTGCCGGTCGTCAGCACCACGGCCGCGCCCCGGTAGCGCCTGCCGGATCCGCCGACCACCCCCGCGATCTGGCCCGCTTCGATGATCAGGTCTTCGGCGGCGTCCGCGACCACGGTCAGATTGGGCTGGGCCTGGAGGGCGGCGCGCATGGCGTTTCGATAGAGTTTGCGATCGATTTGCGCGCGCGGCCCACGGACTGCCGGACCGCGCGAAGCATTCAACATCCGGAACTGGATGCCCGCCTGGTCGGCGACCCTGGCCATCAGCCCATCCAGCGCATCGATCTCTCGCACCAGATGACCCTTGCCCAGGCCGCCGATGGCGGGATTGCACGACATTTCGCCGATGGTTTCAATCTTATGGGTGATCAGCAATGTGGCGGCGCCAAATCGCGCGGACGCCGACGCCGCTTCGCAGCCGGCATGCCCGCCGCCGATAATGATCACATCCCAGGTGTTGGTCACGGAAACATTCCCGGCGTCGCGCCGCCGGTCCGGCGGGAACGTGGCGCGCCAATACACCAATCGCGCCAGCCGGTCGAGGTCGCCGCCGGCTCAGGCCCGTTTCACGTGAAACAGATCATTTGCCAATGCAAAAGCTCGCGAACACCCGCTCAAGGACGTCTTCCGCCCCGACCCGCCCGCTGATCCGTTCCAGTGCCCGGGCGGCCAGCCGAACGTCCTCCGCCGCGAGTTCGGGTTCGGCCAGGCTATCCAGGGCCCGGTTCAGGTGGGACCGGCCCGCGGAAAGTTGTTCCATATGCCGGGCCCGGGTGGCGGCCGGAAACTCCGTGCCGGCCAAATCCGCTACCACACGGCGCGCGAGGCGGTCCCGCAGATCTTCCACGTCACCCGTCTTCAACGACAGGGTCGTGGTTTCGCAGCCCAGAACCCGAGCGAATGCCGCCGCCATCCGACCGGCGTTTCCCATCGCCAAATCGCCCTTATTCAGCAGACAGAGGTCGTCGGCGGTCACCAGGGCGGCGGCCTCGCGCCAACCCTCGTCGTGCGCCGCGCGATCCACCACCCAGAGCCGCAGGGCCGCCGACTGCCCCCAGGCTTTCGCCCGGCGAACCCCTTCGATCTCGATGGCGTCCGCCGTCTCGCGCAGGCCGGCCATGTCCGCCACGATCACGCGGTAGCCGCCCAGAACCATGGGCGCCTCAATGATATCGCGCGTGGTGCCTGGGATCGCCGTGACGATCGCGGTGTCCAGGCCGGTCAATGCATTGATAAGACTGCTCTTTCCAGCGTTCGGTGCGCCAAGAATAGCGATCCGGTAGCCATCGCGCACCCGCCGCCCACGATCGGCGTCCGCCAGGGCAATGTCCAGATCTTCGAGCATTTGACCCAGGCCCGATCGAGCCCGGTCGCTGATATCCTCCGGAATCTCCTCGTCCGGAAAATCCACGGCGGCTTCCAGCTGCGCCAGGATGTCCACCAGAGCGCCGCGCCATCCGGCATAGCGCCTGCCCAGCGCCCCGCCGAGTTGCGCCATTGCCTGTCGCGCCGGGCCAGCGCTCTCCGCGTCAATAAGATCGGCGACTGCCTCGGCTTGATCAAGATCAAGCTTACCGTGTTCGAAAGCGCGCCGGGTGAACTCACCGGGTTTGGCCAGCCGCAGGCCCAGCGCCAACAGCGCGTGCGTCACTCCATCGATCACGGCGGCCCCGCCATGCAGATGAAGCTCCACGCAGTCCTCGCCGGTATAGCTTTGCGGGGCGGGAAACCAAAGGGTTAGAGCCTGATCAAGCACCGCTCCGGTCGCGTCGCGCAACCTAGCGAGCCTCGCGCGACGCGGGCGCGGGCCTTGCCGGCTGAGCGCCCGCAATGCGGGGCCGCTGGCCGGGCCCGACAGGCGGATCACCGCCACCGCGCCCCGCCCCGGCGCCGTGGCCAGGGCGAAGATGGTGTCGGTCATCCCCCGGCGGGGCCAGGTCCCCGGCCGGCGGACGCCACCGCGGCCGACATCAGCTTGCGGAAAGTCTCCGTGGCCTGGCCGCCCAGCGCGGTCCAGCCCTTCATGATTTCCTCCGGCGCGATCAGCGCCATATTGGCGTCCATACGGGCCTTCATTTCATTGACCAGGTGTTCGTTCAGGCCCGTGACGTCGGGCAGCCCCAGGAATGTTCGGGCTTCCTCCGCCGTGCAATCGACTTCCACCTTGGCTTTCACAATGGGTTTCCTGGGTTATTGGGCGTCCTGGAGGCGATCCGCCCAATCAAGTGTTCATAGATTGGAAGAAGTCGGCATTATTTTTCGAGTTGCGCAGCTTGTCCAGCAGGAATTCGATGGCGTCCTGCGGGCCCATCGGGTTCAAGATCCGGCGCAGGACAAAGGTCTTCTGCAATTGATCCTTGGGCGTGATCAATTCCTCCTTGCGCGTGCCGGACTTCAGGACGTCGATCGCCGGATAGATACGCTTGTCCGCCACCTTGCGGTCCAGGATAATTTCGGAGTTGCCGGTGCCTTTGAACTCTTCAAAAATCACTTCATCCATACGGCTGCCGGTATCGATCAGCGCGGTGGCGATGATGGTCAGCGAGCCGCCCTCCTCGATGTTCCGCGCCGCGCCAAAAAACCGCTTGGGTTTTTGCAGAGCGTTGGCGTCGACGCCCCCGGTCAGCACCTTGCCGGAGGACGGCACCGTGGTGTTGTAGGCCCGGCCGAGGCGGGTCACCGAGTCCAACAGGATGACCACATCGCGCTTGTGTTCAACCAGGCGCTTGGCCTTTTCGATCACCATCTCGGCGACCTGGACGTGGCGGATCGCGGGCTCATCGAAGGTCGATGAGATTACCTCGCCACGCACCGTGCGTTGCATGTCGGTGACCTCCTCGGGCCGCTCGTCAATCAGCAGCACAATGAGATAGGCATGCGGATGATTTGCGGCGATCGACTTGGCGATGTTTTGCAGCATCATGGTCTTGCCGACCCGCGGTGGCGCGACAATCAGACAGCGTTGACCTTTGCCGAGCGGCGCGACGATGTCGATGACCCGACCGGAACGGTCTTTCAAGGTCGGGTCGTCGATCTCCATTGTCATTCGCTCCTCGGGATAGAGCGGTGTCAGATTGTCAAAATGCACCTTGTGCCGAACATTGTCGGGATTTTCGAAATTGACCAGATCAACCTTGACCAAGGCGAAATACCGCTCGCCTTCCCGGGGGGCTCGGATACCGCCATCTACCGTGTCGCCGGTACGCAGGCCGATCTTTCGAATCTGTGAAGGACTGACATAGATATCATCGGGGCCGGGGAGATAGTTGGCTTCCGGGCTGCGCAAGAAACCGAAGCCGTCCTGCACCACCTCCAACGTCCCGGAACCGAAGATCTCGACCCCTTCCTCGGCCGAAGTCTTCAGGATGGCGAACATCATGTCCTGCTTGCGCATGGCGTTCGCATTCTCGATATCGAACTGCTCGGCGAAAGCCAGAAGATCAGCCGGCGATTTTTCCTTCAGTTCCTGCAGGGACATTCGCGTCAGCCCAAGCGCGGCAATCGCTTTGCTTGCTTCGGTGGGCTCGGCGTCGCCGCCAAACTGCATGTCGTCCCCGGCCTGAGCCGGTTCGATTTCCAGGACGTCTGACATAGGTTGTAAAGCTCTCGAAAGATGGATTCCGCTCCGAGGGTCGGAGCAGACAGCGGCGGCGTCGGAGAGGTGGAGTTGCGCCGCGACGAAGGGT